>JAYVBR010000509.1:0-2309 GCA_043750395.1 Bacteroidota bacterium
GCCGGTCGGGATGGATTACCTTCAGAAACGGTTTTATTCGAAAGTTATGGCGATGTAATTCAACTTCAAAAATTTGCTTCAGAAAGTTTAAATGCAGAAGTGCAATTGGCAAAATTAGAACGAATGAAACAATATGCAGATGCATTAAGCTGTCGCAGAAAAATTTTATTATCTTATTTTGGCGAATTGGTCAATGAAAATTGTGGTAATTGTGATATTTGTAAAAATCCACCAGCATTTTTTGATGGAACAGTTATTGCTCAAAAAGCATTATCGGCAATTACTCGATTGAAAGAAATCGAGCCAATAGGCATAATTATTGATTTTTTGAGAGGTTCTAGAAATACGGGAATTTTCGATAAAGGTTATCAAAACCTGAAAACTTATAATATTGGAAACGATATTTCTTGGTATGATTGGAACCAATATTTAATTCAATTGATAAATCTTGGTTATTTAGAAATTGCATTTCACGAAAAAAACAATCTAAAACTGACCGAATTTTCCAAAAAGGTGCTTTTTGAAGCCCAAAAAGTACAATTAAACACTGTTATAAAAATTGAAATCGGGAAAAAAGAAGTCAAAGAAAAAACGTTTACAGTTGTAAATTCTTTATTCGAAACTTTAAGAAAATTACGTTCAGAAATCGCAAAAAAAGAGGAAGTTCCAGCTTATGTTGTGTTCAGCGATGCAGCCTTGCGACAAATGGAAACCGATAAACCAAAATCAACAGAAGAATTAATAGCAATTGATGGCGTTGGAAAAGCAAAATTAGAAAAATATGGAAATCAATTTATTCAAGCAATCTTGGATTTTGAAAAAGAAAAACCCAAAAAAATAAAAAAAGAAAACACCTATAAAGTTACTTTTGATATGCTTAAAGATGGAAAATCTGTTGAAGAAATTGCAGTTCATAGAGAACTTGGAATCTCAACAATTTTCTCTCATTTATCAAAATTATATTTAGATGGCGAAAATATAGACTTAATGCAATACATAACAGAAGATGAGATTTCTAAAATAGAAAATGCAAAAATTGAACTTGAAAATCCAATTGCACTAAAACCTTATTTTGAACATTTTGAAGAACAAGTTCCTTATGAAAAAATAAGAATTGCATTGACTATTTTAGAAAAAAGGGCCTACAAATAACGTTCTTCAAAAATTATTTGATGGTGTTTTTGATGTCCAATAATAATAAAACCAATAGCTCGAACCGAAATTTGATTGTTTGACGCAGTTCCAATAAGCAATAATTGTTCATTCGAAAAACTTTTGAAAAGAGATAAAGTTGCTTGTCGAACAACCGCCATTTCAGTTAATAAATCTTGGATTGAACGTGAATTTCCAAATGAATTGTTTACATAATCATTTTCATCAAATCCGGGCAAAGGCGTTGTATCGTATCTTGAAATTCGCAAAGCACGATAGGCAAAAATTCTTTCTGTGTCAATAACATGTTGAATAATTTCTTTAATTGTCCATTTTCCTTCGGCATAACGATAATCGAATTTATCCAGAGGAATATTTTGAACAAATCGAATAAAATCGTGTAAACAAATTTCTAGTTCTTCTTGGAGATTTTTATTTTCAACTCTATTTATATAAGTCGAAAAATATCCAGCATATTCATTTTCAAAAAGTTGATTGGAATTCATATTGTATTTATTTAATTTATTAAAATTGTCATTGATATTGTGATTAAAATTGACATTGCATTTTATTAAGCCGAATTTCGACTGGCATTTGTATTTCCGAAAAGAGAACGAGTTACAATTTTTTCGTAAGTTTCGATTAAATTTACATTTGTAACGTCGATATTTTTTAATTCTTTGATTCACAACAATGCATATTGCTAAATGGTTAAAAGTGGCATTATAATTCGTTCTCTCATTGCGATTGATGCTTTTCCATCAGGGTAATTTTTCCATTAATTGCTTGTGATTGGCAATTTTTAAAAGCATATTTTTGGTCAATGAATATTCGTCATAAATAATTTGCCAAAAAGCACCAAATTCTTTATCGTCTTTCATATAATTTGTCAAAGGAAAAAAAGTTTTAGGTAAAGACATCATACTGTTTTCATGTAATGTAATGTACTCATTTGTTCCAAGTAATGCACAAATTTAAGATGATTTTTGAAATTTATATACTTTTCGAAAACTTTTTGTGACAATTTATCTAAAATAAATTTGTCATTTTCTGAAAGCATGCAATCGCAGGGTTTCGGCAGCCGTAAATATTGCCGTGATCTGATCGCCGACGGCGAAGTGACGATCGCCGGCACGGCCTGTACCGACTACCGCACC
>JAYVBR010000510.1:0-2303 GCA_043750395.1 Bacteroidota bacterium
AAAGATAATAATCAAATTTGGACTCATCCAGATATGGTTGGAATAAAATTTTTAAAATTGCAAACCAAAGCAAGCCAAAATTTTTTGAAATCAATTAATCGATTAGATACATTTAAGATTAATTCTTACGAAATAAAGAAAGAAATAAATAGTGATAGCGATTTGAAAAAGGCTTTTTTCCAAGCAGTTTCAAATTCAAGTTGGGCAAATTATGGATATTTAGTAGCATTTGAAATAAGTAACAGCTTAAATGAAGAAATGGAAAGATTAAACCAATCCTTTGGAATTGGCGTAATAATATTAAACTCAAATCCTTATAAAAGCAAAATATTGTTCCAAGCAAAGTATCGCGAATTAGATTTTAAAACTATAGACAAACTTTGCAGAATGAATACTGAATTTGAGAAATTCATTGAACAAACTGAAAAGTTAATGACAGCAGAAGAAAAATATCACAAGTCAACTGAAAAGGAAATGGACGAATTTTGCGATAAATATTTTATAAATGATTCTGAAATAGAAACTTATTGTAAAGAAAAAAATATTCCAATTGAATTAGAAACAGTAACTGAATAAGGAAATTCCAATAAACACAACGGCTAACAGCGGTTTGCAAAAATTGGGGTTTTGGTCTTGACTTTACACATTGTTTTGTACCTTTGTGTTCAGTGATTAACCAAAGTTCGGGCTAACCAAATCCCCAACTTCTGCAAGCCACGAGACGTTAACTGCCATATTATGAGAACGATACTAAAAGATACATTTGAAACAAATCTTGGTGAAATTGAGTTATCAATAAACTCTGAATTTGAAACAGAATATCTAATCAAAGGCAACCTAAATATTGAAAATGAAAATTACAAAATAGAAATTGTAGCAATCGATTTAAGAGAAATTGAACTTCCAAAACATATGAAAATTGAAAACTCGAAAGGTTGGAGAATTTATATTGAAAAAAAATCTGAAAAATCTGAAAACTTAAATATAATTTGTAAACTAAAAACAAAAAATTCTGAAATAAATTGGGATTATAATAGTGGCGAAAATTTAGATGCTGTTGAAATTGAAAATGATACAGAAATGTTACATATTGGAACTGAAGACGGAGAAATTATGAAGTTGCGTGCCGAAAGTAATAATTGGTTTCCAATTAGACTAAAAAATGAAATAAGTTTAGAAAAACCAATTACAAATTATGTAGATTTTGGTTTTGAAAGTATAATTCCGAATTTAGAAATTGATGAAAAATTATATTTACATTTCTTAATTGCAACAAGAAAAATTGAAAAGAACGACAAAGAAAATATCTCAACTTGGGTTGCGGTTGACAGAAGTAAAAAAGAATTAGACGAATTAAATAGAAAATACGGCAGTTAACAGCGGTTTGCAAAAATTGGGGTTTTGGTCTTGACTTTACACATTGTTTTGTACTTTTATGTTCAATGATTTACTGAAAGTTTAGGCTAACCAAATCCCCAACTTCTGCAAGCCACAAGACGTTACCAGCAATTTTACCAGAACGCCTATGAATAATAGAATTTTAATCCATTTTGTGCTAATAATATTTTTACTTTTTTCTTGTAAATCAGAAACTGAAAAGCCAAAAGCAGAATATAACCAAAAAGCAAATGAATTAATTCAACAATTAATTTTGGAAGATAAATGTGAATGTATTCTAGAAATTCCAGAAGAAACCACAATGGAATTTGAGAAACTTGAAAATCCGAGGTTTAATAGTGAAATTTATTACAGTCGAAGACTTTCAAAAAAAGACATAAACGAAATGGATAGTTTGAGTAAAATCAAGCAAAGTTTTAAATTAAACTCAGAATTTATTAAAACTAAAAATATCAAAATTATTAGTAGAGATTCAATTAGAATTTTATATAAAGACATTAATTTTTTGACAAAAACTTGTAAAAACGGAGTTACATATTTTAATAAACCAAATTTTAATAAAAACTTTAATGTTGCAACTATAAGTTATGGAACAAGTGGAATGTGCACAGGAACGGGAAGTAAAGTTTTTGAATTAAAAAAAAATAAATGGATAAAGAAAGAAAACTAATAGTAAGATTAATTAAAAAAATAAACATAATTAAATTAATACTAAATTAAATATAAAACTATGACACCAGACGAACTAAAACAAATAGCATTAGATGCTACAAAAAGAGAGTATGAATTAATCATATCGGAAATGCAAAAGGCAGCAAGTGCAGGTTCATTCACTTGCAGTTTTCAAAACATTACAGATGGAGCAAAACATCAATTAGAAGAGGCTGGATATGAAGTCGTAATTA
>JAYVBR010000511.1:0-5369 GCA_043750395.1 Bacteroidota bacterium
CGAATTCATATCGTGGGTATTGATTACGGTTGTAATGTTGTATTCTTCGGTGATTTCCATAATTAAATTATCAATCAATATCGAAGTATTTGGGTCTAAACCTGAATTGGGTTCATCGCAAAATAAATATTTAGGATTGTTAACAATTGCTCTGGCAATGGCAACACGTTTTTGCATTCCACCCGAAATTTCTGATGGTTTTTTGTGATTAGCATTGATTAAATTTACACGATGAATAACAAAATTAACACGTTCTGCAATTTCTTCAACAGATTTATTGGTAAACATCTTCAAAGGGAAACCAATATTTTCTTCAACTGTCATTGAGTCAAAAAGTGCTGAACCTTGAAAAACCATTCCGATTTCGGTTCTTAATTCTCGTTTGTCTTCGGGCGATAAATCACCATAAATCCTTCCGTCAAACTCGATTGAGCCAACTTCGGGAGTAAAAATCCCGAGTAACGATTTTAATAAAACAGTTTTTCCAGATCCCGATTGACCAATTATAAGATTGGTTTTGCCAGTTTCGAAAATTGTTGAAACGCCTTTCAAAACTTTGCTGTCGCCAAACGATTTTTCTATGTTTTTTACTTCTATCATTAGGTTAAAAGCAATTGAGTTAATATGTAATTCACTAAAATAATCACCACCGAAGTCCAAACAAACGAAACCGTACTCGCTTTACCAACTTCGAGTGCGCCACCTTTCATATAATATCCGTGAAATGAGGGTATTGTAGCCAAAATTAAAGCAAATATAAAAGTTTTTATAAAAGCATAAGCGATATGAAAAGGCACAAATTCACGTTGCAAACCATCAATAAAATCGGCTGCTGTTCCAAATCCGCCATAAACACTGGCAATAAATCCGCCTGCAATTCCAAGAAACATTGCTATTCCGATTAAAAATGGATATAGTAAAAGTGCAATTAATTTAGGAAATACTAAATAGTTCAATGAATTTACACCCATTACTTCAAGAGCATCAATTTGTTCGGTTACTCGCATTGTTCCGATTGACGAAGTAATGAACGAGCCCATTTTACCAGCCATAATGATAGAAATAAATGTCGGAGCAAATTCTAAAATTACAGATTGTCGAGTCGCAAAGCCTATTAAATATTTTGGAATCAATGGATTTGTTAGATTCAAAGCAGTTTGAATTGCAACTACACCTCCTACAAAAAAAGATATAAAAGCAACGATTCCAAGTGAATCAATTATTAAATCGTCAACTTCTTTGAATATCAATCCTCGCATAACCGACCATTTTGTTGGCTTCTTGAAGATTTCGACCCACATAATGAAATATTTTCCTATTTGCGATAAGTAACGTGTAATCATATTTTGGTTTTAATGAACGTAAAAATAGGCATTAGTTGCGAGTTGTTGGTAAAGTGGAATAATATATTTTAAAAAAGTTGATTCAAATTATCAAAATCCAATTTTACTAAACATTTTGGAAATTCTATATTTTCTAATAAATTGAGCTTGAATATATGTAACCAAAAGTGGTTTTCCTGATGATTTCGCCTTCCAAAAACCTTTTAAATAATCTATAAAAAGTAAAGGCTTTTTCTTCAATATTGATAATTTTGCTGATGCTATAACTGTAATCCAAAAACCATAACCTAGGCTGTAAAAAGCCTCGCCTTGTTTGTAACGAGCCGTTTTGTTATAGTTTGCGCCAGTTGGTTTGAGATGTTTTACTTTTAAAGTTGCATCTGTCATAACTTTCCAATTGTAAAATTTGCATAATAATTCGTCAACAGTATCCCAACCCATTGCTGGTTTTAATCCACCAATTTGTTCGAAACATTGTTTGCGATAAGCTTTAAATGCGCCACGAATATGATCTTTATCAGTTAAATTTTCTAGAATCCAAGAATCATTTTTTTCGATAAATGCAAATCCACCTGCCATTCCAATTTTATCATCAGATTGAAAATGTTTGATTATTGTTTCAAAATAATGTTCTGGCAAAATTAAATCGGCATCGAGTTTTACAATAAAATCATAATCATTATCTAAAGTCTCTAAACCTTTTTGGAATGCTTGAATGACTTTGCTTCCAGGCAAATGAATGGCTTCGGAAGATTTATTTACCAGATTAATAAATGGTTTTTTTTTGGCGAATTCTAAAACAATTTCTGAAGTTTTATCGGTAGAATTATCATTGACAACCACAACTTTTTTAGGTAAAATAGTTTGAGAAAGAATTGATTGCAAGGTTAATGCAATAAATTTTTCTTCGTTATAGGCTGGAATAATTATGTAATAATTCATAAAATGTAAACTAAATACTGCGACTGAAAACTATTTTCGTTGAGCATAAACGATGTAATATCTATTAGTAAATAGTCTTAAAAAAGGTCGGATTCCAAATTTTTTTACAGGATTGGTCCATTTCTGACAGTCGATTATTTTCCAACCTGTTTTTTCAAGCAGCCAATCAAGTTGCCAATCTTCGAATTCGTGATAATGTCTGTCCCACATGTCGGTTTTACTGCGATAGGCTGGCGAAAACCACAATCGCATTGGTATAGAAATAAACAATTTATCTGATTTTATTTCTTTTAAAACGGTGTAAGGATTCAATAAATGCTCAAAAATTTCGAATGCTGTTGTTACATTCGAATTAGAATTTTTCAAGAAGTCTTGATTCTCGTCTAAATCTTCGCCTGTTGTATTGTTTACGAGAAAACCTTCTTGAATCATTATTTTAGAAAACGGATTTTCGACACCCAAATCAAGAATTGATTCAGAAGTCGAAATGTGTTTTTTTAGAAATTCTAATGTAAACTTAAATCGTTTATTTGGAAAAGTTTTTTCGTACATAAGTTTTTTGCTACAATATTTGCCACAAAGTAACAAAGGTTCAAAGTTAAAAAAATATTATTTAGTATTTAGAGTTTTTTTGCGTAAGTGGTGGAAGAGAAGCTCTTTTTTATTTCTTAATTGCCACAGCCTTAAAGCCGTGGCAATTGAGAAATAAAAAAAGCGGGAACGGACGACACGACCTCGTCTTTTGGGACGAGGTTACGCCTAAATAATAATATTACATTCGATAAACAATTGCATTTACATTCATTCCTGCGCCTACTGAAGTTAGAATTATGACATCTCCTGTGTGAAGTTCTTGGTTTTCAATTTGGTTTTTTACCAGCAAATCATACAATGTTGGAACCGTTGCTACACTTGAGTTGCCCAATTTATGAATGCTCATTGGCATAATTCCGATTGGAGCTGTTTGATTGTAAAGTTTGTAAAAACGATGAATAATTGCTTCGTCCATTTTTTCGTTAGCCTGATGAATTAAGACTTTTTTGACTTCCGAAATATTTATTCCGCTTTGATCTAAACATTCTTTCATTGCTTTTGGAACTTCGCTTAAAGCAAATTCGTAAATTTTGCGTCCGAGCATTTTAATGTATCGAACGTCTATATCTAGATTTTTATTAAACGAATTTCCGAAAAATAAATAATCAGCTTCGTCAGTAGCGAAAGTAGCAGATGCGTGAGCAAGAATTCCGCCCTCGTCGTTGGTTGCTTCAATGATTGTTGCGCCTGCTCCATCTGAGTAAATCATTGAATCGCGGTCGTGTTTATCGACAACTCTAGAAAGTGTTTCGGCACCAATAACCAAACATTTTTTTGCTATTCCGGCTTTGATAAATGCTTGTGCTTGAATAACGCCTTCGACCCAACCTGGACAGCCGAAAAGTAGGTCGTAAGCAACACATTTTGGGTTTTTAATTCTTAGTTTTTGTTTGACTCTCGATGCTAAACTAGGCACTGCATCTGATTGAATTGTACCTTGCTTTACGTTACCAAAATTATGTGCAAAAATAATATAATCTAAAGTTTCTGGATCTATTTTAGCATCTTCAATTGCTATTTGACTTGCAAGAAATGCAATGTCAGATGTTGATTGGTTTTCTGATGCGTATCGACGTTCTTCTATTCCGGTAATTTGTTGAAATTTTTGCGCTACAATATCATTCGGATAAGGAAATGCTGAACCATCTTCATTGAGAAATTCGTGTTTTGCAAAGTCAAAATTGGTAACAACTTGAGTTGGAATATAACTTCCTGAACCTGTAATTTTTATATTCATTGTACTATTTATGATAGAATTACGGCTAAATTAAATATAATTTTTTTAATTCTATCACAAAAAGTATTATGCGTGCATATAATTATGAATTATTTAATTTACAGTATCTTAAAATACAGATAATGCAAAAAATCATTGATTTTGCTTAGCAATTTTTATTTGAAGTATAGTCGAAAGATTTTTGGCTTGCAGTTTTATTTCACTTGCATTTTTGCCTAAAAAGTTTTGGTCAACAGTAATATTAAAATGATTGATCCAAATTTCGAATAATTTTGGAGTTAAATGCTCGAGTCTATCAACTTTAAGATGAATATCTGTCAAATTATTGGTATAACCGCCAGTTCCAAGAATCATTTGTGACCAAAATGTGACCAAAATTGGTAAATGTTCTTCGATTTTTATTTTAACAATATCAGTAAAAATATAATTAATGCGATTGTCGTTAAGTAGGTTTTTATAAAATTTATCGACTAATAAATATAAATCGGCTTGATTTTGAATGTCGTTCATAATTGTTTAGATTTACGATACCTTTTTGATAAATATACATTTTATTATTGATAACTCAATTTAAAAAATTATGAAAAAATCAATTTTAATGTCTTTAGTTTTTTCAATGTTGTTTATGAATTTTACTTGCGAGGATGATAAACCAGCAATAAATATAAATCCATCAAGGGAATTAATTCAGAAGAAGAAAGAAATTACAGATTATATAGCCACTTTTAATTGCAATAATTCTGTTGGCTGCCAATTTTTAGCATTTGGAGATAAAGCATGTGGTGGTCCAAAAGAATATTTGGTTTTTCCTGCAAATGTAGATTTGAATTTTCTTACTGCAAAAATTACAGAATACAATGCCCTCGAAAAGCAATTTAATATTGACAATAATATTTTTTCAGACTGTATGTTTGTTGGTTCACCAAGCAATATTGGTTGTATTGATGGAAAATATGTTATAATTCCTTGAGAAAATTAAAAAAGGTTTAAAAATTTATAGATGTTAAACATCTTTAAACTTTTAAACCCTTAAATCAATTTTAAACTATTTTCTAGCTTTCCACATAAGCTTCAATTGGAGCACAACTACAATTTAAATTTCTATCGCCATAAGCCTCGTCAACACGACGAACTGTTGGCCAGAATTTATTATCCGAAATATAATCTAAAGGAAAAGCTGCCTGTTCACGCGTGTAAGGAAACAACCAATTATCGGTTGTAACCATCATTAATGTATGTGGCGCATTTTTCAG
>JAYVBR010000512.1:0-2300 GCA_043750395.1 Bacteroidota bacterium
AATCTTCCGTAACAAAGGCTATGCAATATTTTTTATCATTGTCTTGACAAAAAATAATTAAGTTTCTTTAGACTATTTTAAACGTATAAATGGTATTAGATTACGATAAATTAAAAAAAACTTCAAAGTCGAGCCAAATAAATACCGATGGAAAATAACGCGTTTTTAGACTATCGGTGGCTCCAACCGTCGAATTTTCGAATGTAATTGCTTCTCAAGCAGGAATTGGTACAGGTAAAGTAGCTCAGAAAAAAAGAGTTGTAGTTGCATCATTGGCACATTTAATTACACTATTAACTGTTACGAAATTTTAATCATAAGATCATTAAAATATTTTTTTAACAAATGATCAACTGCAATCGCTGTTTTTTTTTATATATTTGAGTTCTATTAATTAGTTCAAAACCATATTTTTATGAAAAAAATTATACTAGTACCTTTGTTAATCTTATTGTTTAATATTTCTAATGCTCAAAATGTTGGAGATACCATTAAAGTGAAAGCTTTTAAATACCAGAGTTTATCTCGAGATACCTTAATTTCTTTTCCCAGTAATCCAGCACTGTCATTTGAAAAAATAATTTTGAAGTACAG
Source organism: Bacteroidota bacterium (assembly GCA_043750395.1). GTDB lineage: Bacteria > Bacteroidota > Bacteroidia > Flavobacteriales > Flavobacteriaceae > Flavobacterium. Next base: position 595 of record JAYVBR010000512.1, read on the forward strand.
TATGAGGTGTAAAAACGGGCTAGTATCTACACCATCTAACAGAAACTTGGGTTGTGGCGAATGGGATTACTCTTGCAATACATATGTTGTTGATGATACAAAAGCAGAAAAAATTGCAAGTACTCAAAAAGATTATGTAGTCTCTAATTTTGCAGGAACTTCATATGGATACACAACACAACCAACCTATGACTATTTCGACTTTAGTCAAAAAAATGTGTTAGTTAATTCAAGTACCGCTGTGAACCTTTACGAAGTTGGTTCAAACACGATATCAATTTCAAATTTATTAAATACTGCCAAAAAAACTGGTAGAAGTCAAGTTTTATTGACTGCGTCAGAACTTACGGCTGCGGGTTTAACTGTCGGTAATATCAATGCATTAACTCTTAATGTTACAAATAGTGGCGGGTTGGCAAAGTTTTTTAGGATCCAGATAAAAAATTCATCGTTAGCAACATTACAAGCTAAAAATGCAGATTTCGTAGGACTAACTGAAGTTTTTTTTAGAGATTATTCGTTTGTAAATGGTGCAAATACTATTCAATTTTATACACCATTTAGTTGGGATGGCACAAGTAATGTGTTGTTAGACATTTCATTTTCAAATGCAACAAACGGAACCGCTATTGAATTTCAAGGTTATACTAATAATGACACACGAACATTGACTGCGAGTAACATCTATTCTGCCGATTTATCCTACGCTGGATTGGTTGATTTAAATAATCAATTTTTTAATACCATAAATAACCAAATTTCGGTTTCGTTTTGGGCTAAAGGCGATGCAGATTTGATGCCCGCTAATAACAGTATTATTTGCGGTTCGTCTGATAATAATTTGAGTTTACGACAATTTAATATCCATTTGCCGTACGACACGAATATTTATTTTGATTGCGGTAATGTTTCAAATTCTTACGATCGCATTAATAAACAATATGGAAACTTGTCTGTAATTGAAGGACAATGGAACCATTGGACATTTACCAAAAATGCAACTACAGGCGTTATGAGTATTTATTTGAACGGAATACTATGGCACAGTGGCACTGGAAAAACAAAAATAATTAGTATTATAAAACTGGTTCTTGGCAGAATTCCGTTTGAATTTGGTAGTAATTATAAAGGTAAAATTAAAGATTTATCAATTTGGAATACCGAATTAAACGCACAAAATATTTTGAATTGGAAAAATAAAACTATCGATGCAACACATCCTAATTATTCTAGTTTAATAGCGTACTATAAATTTAATGAAGGAAGTGGTCAAGTAGTCACCGACTCAAAAAACAACATCACCTCAACCGGTGAAAATCTTAAATGGGATTATGAAAGAGGCAATCAATTAACCACAACATTTACAGAGTCTAATACAGTTCCTAAAATAACATTTCATAAAGGCAACTATGATCTAACAATTACTGATGTTGTAGAAAGAATCTCGCAACCAAAAATTGCACGAACAGTACAAAACTTTGCGATAACATCCGCTGAAGGAATTATACCCGTCGTAAACGATGCCATAAATTTGTTGTCAACAAACAATTATTTTGATGCAGTTCCAGAAAATATTTATAACGGCGATACTGGTACAATAACAAGTACATTACCTGTTGCTGTTGAAGGTACAATTACAATCACAGATTTACCTTATTTTAAAAGATTTCCGTTTTATAACGAATTAGTTTCGTTTGTAACACCCT
>JAYVBR010000513.1:0-5363 GCA_043750395.1 Bacteroidota bacterium
ATAATCGTCAGAAATTTTTCCTAAAACATAGTTCTTTTCAATCTTCAAACTATCTGGCGCATTTTCAACATTAATGGTCGGAAACTGATCTTTGATAACTGATATTTGATAATTTAGTTTTTCATAGTTTTTCACTATATCGTTCGACGTAAAAATCTGATATTCTGTATTTTGACTAATATTTTTAGTCAATGTAAATAAATTATCTGATTTCAAAAAAGAAAAGCTAGAAATCGTATCTTTCCATTGTACATTTTGGGTTGCCAAAGTTTTCATTCGCCAAGTAATATTGGTTCCTTCGGGAATTATTGCGTTGCCATTTCCTTTAATAATTTCAGATGATTTATTCAAATATCCAGGGAAATTCAAGAACATCTCGAAATTAGCAATGCTTGGAACAGTCACTACATTCAACAAATAATCACTAGAAATAACTTCGTTGGCTTCGATATGAAAATCGATGTTTTGGGTTGGTTTCAAGAATTTATATTGAAACTCTCCTTCTTTTACTTTTTCCATAAAATAACTTTCGTCACCAATACGAATCATTGCTGTTTCGGGCGTGATGTTCCCAACAGATTTTACTTTAAACACAAAATCTTGGTTTTGTTCGGTTTGCAAATTTTTATTTAAAACTTCAAATTTGAATGGCGCTGGTGGCAAAAATTGTTGCTTATAATTCACAACTCGATTGAGACTTTGAGATAAAATATTGGCATTTCCTGAAACATAAAATACCACAAACAGCAAAATCGGAATTAAAGCCAATGGCAAATATTTCTTATTTTTGTTGAAGTTTATAGCATTCTGAAACGGAATTGGTTGTAACGATTTCGACTTTTGTTCTATAGATGCCAATAATAATTCTGATTGGTTTTTATCATTTGATAATTGAAGAAAATTTGTCAACTTGTCTGAAACCTCGGCAAAATGATTACCGATAATATTCGAAGCTTCTTTAAAATCGATTCCTTTTTGAAGTTTAAATAACTTCGATAATGGAAAAAGTATAAATCGTCCCAACAAAAAAAGTTCCACGATAATAAATGCATAAAACAAAATTGTTCTTGCAGTTGGTTTTAGCCACAGGAAATACTCAACAAATAGAGTAAACAACAAGTAAATCAATCCTAAACCTATAAAGAAAATAATACCACGGATGAGCTCGTTCGTATAAAACTTCTTGATAAATTGTTCAAGTTTTTGATAAATGATATTAGATTTTTCCAAAGTAGAGTTAAAATAATTTATATAAATGATAAAAGTACAATTTTATATTTATCAAATAAAAATTATAAGTTTAAGATTTGTATTACTTTAACATATTAGGATTTTAATACATTAGATAAGAATGAAATATATTGATGAGATTGATACCTTATTTGTATAAATTGTAGTTAATAATTTATCTTTGCACTAAAATTTACAAAAATGTCAAAACAAGTTCGTGTGCGATTTGCACCAAGTCCAACTGGAGCATTACACATTGGTGGTGTTCGAACAGCATTATTCAACTATTTATTTGCTAAGAAAAACAACGGCGTTTTCTATCTACGAATAGAAGATACAGACCAAAACCGATTTGTTGAAGGAGCCGAAAAATATATTCTTGATGCTTTAGATTGGTTAGGAATTGCACCAAGCGAAACTATTGGAAAAAACGAAAAATTTGGTCCTTACAGACAATCAGAACGTAAAGAATTGTACAAACAATATGCAGATTTGTTGATAGAATCAGGCAATGCTTATTATGCATTTGATAAAGCCGAAACTCTAGATTCATTAAGAAAACAACAAGAATCTGAAGGAAAAACGTTTATTTACAACCATACAATTCGTGAAAAATTAGATACTTCTTTAATTATTTCTAAAGAAGAAACCAATAAAAGAATTGATTCTGGCGAAGATTATGTCATTCGTTTTAAAACGCCTACCAACGAAACTTTGCATTTGCAAGATATTATTCGTGGTGATATAAAATTCGAAACTTCGTTATTAGATGACAAAGTTTTATTCAAGTCAGATGGAATGCCAACTTATCATTTGGCAAATATTGTCGATGATCATTTAATGGAAACCAGTCACGTGATTCGTGGCGAAGAATGGTTACCATCTATGCCATTGCACGTTATGTTGTATCGAGCATTTGGTTGGGAAGCACCAGAATTTGCGCATTTGCCATTGATAATGAAACCTGTCGGAAACGGAAAATTATCTAAACGTGATGGAGATAAATTGGGTTTTCCAGTATTTCCGCTTGAATGGGAAACAGAATCTGGGTTGACGCCAGGCTACAAAGAAGTTGGATTTTTTCCAGAAGCTGTGATCAATTTTCTTGCACTTTTGGGTTGGAATGATGGCACGGAACAAGAAATATTTTCGTTAGATGAATTGGTAGAAAAATTCGATTTATCAAGAATTCACAAGGCTGGAGCTAAATTTGATCCAAAAAAAAACAAATGGTTCAATCATCAATATTTACAAAAACAAAGTGATGAGAGTTTGGCAAATGCCTTTGCTCCTATTCTGTTGCAAAAAGGTTTTACTGTTGATAATGATAAACTAATAAAAATAGTTTCCTTGATTAAAGAAAGGGCGAATTTTGTTTCTGAATTTTGGGAAATGTCAGATTATTTCTTTAAAGCTCCAAAAGTATATGATGAAAAAGCATCAAAAAATTGGAAAGATGAAACGCCAGCATTAATGAAACAATTGATAGAAGTTATTAATTCAATTGATGATTTTACTTCTTTAAACATTGAAAACATTGTCAAAAACTGGATGATAGAAAAAGAAATTGGAATGGGAAAAATTATGCAACCATTCAGATTGAGTTTAGTTGGCGCATTAAAAGGGGCTCATTTGTTTGATATTGTCGAAATTATTGGAAAAACCGAAACTATCGATAGAATTGAAAAAACTATTGAAAGCTATAAATAAAAATTAAATGCATAAAAAAGTCCCGAAATTATCGGGACTTTTGAGTTATTTATTGCAAGTTAATTACAAGCATAATAAACAGGGGATTTAAAAACTCCGAGAATTGATAGGTTTTTAACATCATCGTTTCGATTATTGAAATCATTAAAACGATTCAATAAATCGTCACAATTCGGAAAGTATTTTGTAGCAGTAGGCAAAATTAAATTTCTTAAAGCTATACTTTTAGCATTTTTTTCTTCGTTGAACGAAAAATTTTCAAGCGTTTTAAATTTCTCATCAATAACTGATAACTGAAAAGACATTTGTTGGTCATCTGATTCAAAATCACCAGTTAGAATAACTTTACTAATCAAAAACTTATCTTTACATTCTGAAAGTATATAATATCCATCTTTTTCTGAACCATTTAATTTCAAAATTTTAAGTTTAAAACCACTGTAAAACGCAATATCGAAATCGTTAAACGAAATTGTTTTCTCAGAATTTTTTTGATATTCTTTATAAACCAAGATTTTTTCTGTTGTTATTACACGAACAGATGTTGCATCAACATCAATTTTCGAACCATCGTTTTTAATAATATAAGATTGCTGAGCGAAAATAGAAGAAGAAATAAAAAACAAAAGATAGATAAGATTTTTCATAATTAAATTATTTCCGACAAAAGTACACATAAAAACGATTAAGTGCAAGTTTTTAATAGAAATTTAATTATTTAATAAATATTAAATTCGTATTGTAACTAAAAATAATTTTTAACGTATAATAATTATACTAACAATTTAAACATTTTAATAATGGACATTATTTTTTATACAGTAATAATCTTCGGATTATTTATTTTGTTTTCGAGTTTCTTTACGGTCAAACAACAAACTTCAGTTGTAATTGAACGTTTCGGAAAATTTCTTGGCATTCGTCATTCAGGATTGCAACTAAAAATTCCGATAGTTGATAGAATTGCTGGTAAAATTAATCTAAAAATTCAACAACTTGATGTAATTATTGAAACCAAAACCCACGATAATGTTTTCGTTAAAATAAAAGTTTCGGTTCAGTTTTCTGTAATAAAAGACAATGTTTATGATGCGTTTTATAAACTAGAATATCCTCACGATCAAATAACTGCTTATGTGTTTGATGTTGTTCGTGCCGAAGTTCCAAAACTAAAACTTGATGATGTTTTTGAAAGAAAAGACGATATTGCAATTGCAGTAAAACGTGAATTGAACGAAGCAATGACTACTTATGGTTACGACATTATTAACACATTAATTACTGATATTGATCCAGATATTCAAGTAAAAAATGCAATGAACAGAATTAATGCTGCCGATCGTGAAAAAACAGCAGCGATGTTCGAAGGCGAAGCCGAAAGAATTAGAATCGTAGCAAAAGCAACTGCCGAAGCCGAAAGTAAAAGACTTCAAGGCCAAGGTATTGCAGACCAAAGACGTGAAATTGCTCGTGGTCTGGTAGAAAGTGTTGCTAATTTGAACAATGTCGGAATCAGTTCTCAAGAAGCATCGGCGTTAATAGTTGTGACGCAACATTATGATACTTTGCAAGCAATTGGTGCCGAAACGAATTCGAATTTAATTCTTTTGCCAAATTCACCACAAGCCGGAAGCGATATGTTGAACAATATGGTAGCGAGTTTTACAGCATCTAACCAAGTTAGTGAATCTATGAAAAAAGCAAAAGTTAAAAAACCAAATTCTGGTCATCATATCACGCATCAATCGGATTCGAAGTTAGATAATGAAGGAAATCCGATTGTTTAAAAATAATTATATTTAATAAAAAAGAGTTCAAGAAATTGAGCTCTTTTTTTATTTTAAACATCAGTTATTACATCAAAACCTTTGTAACTTCCAACAATTGCAAGTGCTATTGTATTATTTGCTAGTTGTTTACGTTTTATTTTTCCTGAAATTTGGTTTAATGTCGAACCAGAACCAACTGCATCGTCAATCAATAGAAGGTTATTGTAAGAAACATTTCCTTTGATTACAAATGTGTTTTCGGCATTATTGATTCGTTCTTCGATTTTATTTAATGATTTTTGGGGAACGGGAATTATGCCACCAATTTTCATAATTTCGATAACTGGTAAATTAATTTTTAATCCATTAGCCAAAAATTTCATTAATTGTGTTTCACGTTTTATGGTTGGTGGAACAAACGCAACTGCATCAATATCATATTCTGAAATAATAACATCGATTTTTTCTTTGATTTCTTGAACCAAAATTTTCATCAACATTTTGTTTTGACCTTGTTTGGCGTAGTGCAAAATGGTTCCTAATCTTGTTTTTCCGAAACGTTCAATAGCATAAAAATCTAGATATAACAATTCGTCTACAAAAATTTCTTTATAACCTTTAGTGTTTTTCAATTTATCTAAACCAGATATTAAT
>JAYVBR010000514.1:0-5361 GCA_043750395.1 Bacteroidota bacterium
TTTATTACTCAGGCGAAGGTACTATGACTTTCGAATATATACACGGATATTGGAATGTGCAAGATGTTGTTTTACCAATTTAAATGGTCATTAAGGCAAAGTAACATTTATTTTCTGTTTCTAAGTAATTTCGTTGTTTTTTTCGAAAATTTCAACATCTTTGATGAAAATTAAACCTTGTTTTATGATTTTATCGGCATTTCTGGCAAGATTCAAGAATCTAAAATCGGTTAATGAATCTTTAGTTTTATATTGAACTTGCTCATTAGTTTCAAACGAAGCCAATTTTTAACCGAAATAAAAACTATACGTCAAGCCATTTGCAGTATCATTATCTATTCTAAATTGTTCTTTTGATTTGATATAGAACGCATTTCTGGTTGATTTAAAACTTCGATTGGCATAATCTCAAGCAATTTTAGTATTCAAATTCATTAAAACAACAACATCATAGTTAGAATTGTTTTGAAAATTTATTTTTTCTTTCTTGAAAAAATTCGAAGGCAATTGATAATAAATACTACTAAACGGGCAATCTCCTGTTTTTGAAGTAGAATTTACTATTTTATTAGCAACTTTATTTACATTAAATTGAGTTAAAAAGGCATAAAAAGCCTCAGATTTATCGTAACTCATTTGTTGTTTGTATGGATCGAAAGTCTGGTTTTCATTAGGGTCTTGATTGTAAAAATTCTGATTACTTGATGTATCTTTATTATCACATTTTGACATTAATAACAAAATCTTTATAATAATAAAAAAAGCAACACCAACGCCCCACCAAGATTTTTTAGAGCCGCTATTGCCTGAATTGCTTGTTGAACTTTTAGAATCTCTGGATAAATTGGTAAACATTGCTGCTTTATTATCTACAATAACTTTGCGTAAATCTTCGTCAAAAGCATAATAATTAAACATTGCAATCATCGAACCAGATAAAAACTCTTTCGAATAATTGTTGTTATATTTCTCGACAATCGGATTTATTAAATCTCGAATTTTGTCATCGGTTTCAAGCGAAACAAAAACGTTTAATAATCTGTAAAAATGATTGCTTTTTATATACTCAATATCAATCAAGTTCAATGGCATTTGCGATAATTTGGCAACAGCGAAATCAACTTTTCCGTGAATTTTTTTCTCTAATCTAAATAAAACATCTTCTGGAAAATATCTTTTTATTGCTAATAAATCTGCTATATCTCCAAATTTATTACTTGCTATTTCTTTATCAAAAAACAAAGTCAAATCGTCTGATAAATAGTTACCTATGAACGATTTTATTTGATTTTCATCAACATTATTTTGATTCAAAATAAAATCGCTTTTTGGTAAAACTTTGCCAGAAAACAAGTTGTATAAAGGGCGACTGTTCAATACAAATAACAAAGATTCTTTATCGGTTTTTAGAATCGAAACCAAATTATTGGCAATATTAACATCGATCTCTGGATTGATTTTGCGCTCGACATTCAATTCTTTTTCGATTCGGATAATATCATAATCAGAAAACATTGCAACATTGTTTTTATCGATATTTAATTGGTCAAATAATTGAATGATGTTCATTGATAATATTTTGTTTTGCAATTTATAAAAAAATTATTCTAACCTTCAAATTGAAATTCTTTTGGAATAGTATAGCCATCGTTAAATGGTATAACAGCTTCGATTGTTTTTTTTGGTTTTTTTGACAAACAATCAGTTTTTTTAATTTTAAGATCATATTCGTTTTTTCCGTTTTTCTCGAAATAATAACTATTGTCTTCGCAAACATCGTTTCCGTTACCAAATTCGTACGAATGATGCGTATAAATTGAAGTTAATTTTTCAAGTTTTCCTTCTCGAAAACTAATTATATCTTCGTGAAATAACTCGCCCATATGAGTTTGTCCGCCACTAAGTACAATACCAACGGCATCATCAGCAACCCGAACTAATTTTCGAAATTCTCCTGGACTTCCATACATTCCGCCGCCACCTGCCTCGAGCATTTTTTCGGTTAAATTCCATTTGTTATTTTCTTTTTTGAAAATAAAAATATCGCACCAACCTACTGATGCTCCATAAAACGGAGCTCGATTTTCGCAAACTGCAATTGCATAAATATCTTTGTCGGTTTTCAAAAATTCTAAAGATGGTATTTCTCTTGAAAGTGTATCTTGTGGACTTTCGGTTGTTGGTTCATTGCCGATTTTTTTGTAAATAGGATTTGTAAATTTTTCTACATCGGCGATGGTGAAATCTTGTTGTTTGGGCATTTTCAGGTTCCAATTGTCTTGCGGTCTGTCGCTAGAAATTAATTTTATGGCAGTAATTTTCCAAAGTCCGAATTGTTTTTTTTCTAACGTAATTTTTTGAACAAATGTGCCATTTCCATTCACAGCATCTTGCAGTTCGGTGCTGGTTTCCAAGGTTATTATGTTAGAAACTTTATCTTTAGAATCTTCAATTTTATTGATTTTTACAGCAGTAATGCCACCGTACATTTTAGTACTCGAAAATTGTTGCAAAGATCCCCAACGATTTCCAAAACAATAAGAATAAGCTTTTGAAAAATCTTTTTTATTCAAAGCCTCAAAAAAATCTCTAACAAACTCGCTTGGTTTTTTTTCTAAATCAGATTTCGATGGAATCATTTCATCTTTAGTAGTAATAAAATCGCCCTTTTTATCATTATCAAAATAATAGTTTTGATAGTATGTTTTGCTTGCAACTTTTCCGTTTACAGTTTCTATGTTTCTTAAACAATTGCCATATTCGTCATAAACATAGGTATATTTAGCAACTCTTTTTTCTTTTCCTTGAGTAAGAATAAAAGTTTCTAAATTTTTATTCGCATCGTACTTGAATGTCATAATAGAACTATTTGTCAAGTCACGATCATCTATTTTGGTTTCACGTTCAGTTCCATCGGCATCTGTAGTATAATTATAGGTTATGTTGCCACTTTCACGCACATATTTTTTAGAATTCAAATTACCTAAATTGTCATAAGTATAAACTGTTTTATCTTTACTTTCTTCTAAAATTTCTGAAATATATCCTTCTTTATTATAGATATTGGTTGTTTTATTAAAAGCAAATTTTCTATTTATGTCTTTGTATGATGAGCCAATCCATTTATTAGATTTGTCATAACTATAAATAACAATTGGGTTTCCAACAATACTATCTAACCTATTATTCGAATAAAAATATTTTTGAGGAATATCAAAATCAACTCCTGGAAAATTATTTTTAATCATTTGTCCATTTTGATTCAATTCAATTTCTTGAATCACACAATCTATTTTTGGATCTACATAAGTTTCAAAACGAAATGATTTTATTGACTTTAAATTTCCTTTTAAATTTAAATCATTTAATAGAACACGTCTTCTAATTTCTTTATTTTGATCCCAATAACTTTTTATTTGAGCATTGGACAAATAACCTAAAAAAAACATTAAAATTAAGATGCTGTATTTTTTTTTCATTATTTTGATTTAAGAAATATTTAAAATTATCTGATAATTTACAAAAATATAATAATAAAAGATTTTTTGTAATTTAATAAGTCATAAAAATCAAAATATTTGTAAATTGCTTGTTTTTTACAAATAAATCCTGAAATGAACAACATAATCAATCAACTTTTCGAAATCGATAAAAAATCGGCAGAACAAAACATCGATATTTTTGATAGAAATTTAAAAAGAATTTTTCACGAATTGGAAGAAATGGGTTATAAAATTATCAATCCAATTGGACAAAATTACGATGAACGAGATGCATCGCTTGAAGCAAATATTTTAAACCCAAACGCTACAAAAATCACAAGAGTATTAAAACCAGCAATTTATAAATCAGAAAATGGTTCGTATGCATTGATTCAAAAAGGAGTTGTGATTGTTGAATGAAAAGACTTTGAGAAAATAGAGAATAGACCTTGAGAAAAGAGACGAAAAGAGAATAGACAAAACATTTGAGTCTTTGTGACTTTGTGGCAAAAATAAAAAGAATGAAAAACATAAATTTTGGTATAGATTTAGGAACGACCAATTCAGCAATTGCAAAATACGACAACGGCAAAATTACGATTTTTAAAAATCCTGTGGGCTTCAAAGACACGATTCCGTCGGTTGTTTCTTTCAGAAAAGGGCGCATTCAAATTGGCGAAAAAGCACGAGAACACGTTTTGAATAATTCTGAAAACGTATTTTCGTCTTTTAAAAGAAAAATGGGTTCCGATGAAAATTATTATGTAAAAGACATTGAAAAAGCCACAACACCAATCGAACTTTCGGCAATGGTTCTCAAAGAATTAATAAATTTTGCACAAGAACAAAATCCAAAATCGGCTGTTGTGACCATTCCAGCATCGTTCGACACAATTCAATCGAATGCGACTAAAAAAGCTGGTTACGAATCTGGTTTTCAAGAAATTGTATTGCTTCAGGAACCAATTGCGGCTTGTTTGGCTTATTCGAATTCGCAAAATTTATCAATTACAGGCGAAAAAAAATGGTTGGTTTATGATTTTGGCGGTGGCACATTTGATATTGCTTTGGTCAATATTAGCGAGCGTGATTTGAAAGTTTTTGATCATAAAGGAAATAATTTTCTTGGCGGATTAGATTTGGATACTTTAATTGTAGAAAAAATTATTTGTCCAAAAATCGAGAAATTATCCAACGAAAAAAATCTTTGGAACAAATTAATTTCTAAAGAAAATGTTGATTACAGCAAATTTTATTTCGAACTTTTATACAAAGCCGAAGAAGCCAAAAAAGAATTGTCTATTAAAGAAAATTCAAGCATAGAAATCGATTTTGACGAACTAAATATTGTTTTAGATATTGACATTTCAAGATCTGAATTAGAAAAAATCATTCAACCAAAATTCGAAGAATCGTTTGATTTGGTTCAAAAATTATTGAATGATAATAATTTACAATTCAATGATATTGAGCGTGTTATTTTGGTTGGTGGAACGACTTATATTCCGTTTATTCGTCAAGAATTAAGTTCAAGAACCAATATTTTGATCGATACCAATCTTGATCCAACAACAGCTGTTGTAATTGGTGCGGCTTATTATGCTGGTTCAAAACCATCAGAAATTGAAGACGAAATTATAAAAACCGATTTGCCAGAATTTAATAAATTTATAGATGTCGAATTGATATTTGAACCACATTCGAAAGATGCTGAAGAGTTAATTGTGGCATTAATAAAAACAAATTTTGATGGTTTTTATAGAATGACTCGAGCCGATGGAGGATTTGATACTGGAATTTTGAAATGCAATCAAAAAATCTCAGAATTTGTGCCATTGTTGCCAAAAACAACCAACTCTTTTAGTTTGTTTTTATATGA
>JAYVBR010000515.1:0-5359 GCA_043750395.1 Bacteroidota bacterium
TGAGCGAACCCGACATCGACTGACCCTTTTCGTCGACAAGGAACACGCGGTCGGCGTCGCCGTCGAACGCCAGGCCCACGTCGGCGTGCGTGCTCAGTACCCGGGCCTGGAGGTCACGCAGATTCTCCGGCTGAATCGGGTCGGCGGGGTGGTTGGGGAACGTGCCGTCGAGTTCGCCGAACAAGATATCGAGCTCGAGAGGGAGATGACCGAGAATCGCAGGAGCGACGAGACCTCCCATACCGTTGGCGGTGTCGGCAACCACCTTCAGCGGACGGACCCGGTCGACATCAATGAACGAAAGGGCGTGCTGCGCGAAGGCGGCGAGCATCGAACGTTCCTCTTTTGACCCCGCTGCCGAACCGAACCGCTCCGTCCCCTCGGCAAAGGCCACGGCCAGATCCCGGATATCTCGCAGACCGCTGTCTTCGGCGAGGGGCGCGGCCCCGGCCAGACACATCTTGATGCCGTTGTACTGCGCTGGATTGTGCGAAGCGGTGAAGGTCGCCCCCGGGAGGTTGAGCGCCCCACTGGCAAAGTAGAGGAGGTCGGTCGAGGCGAGCCCGATGTCGATGACCCGGACTCCCTCACCGGTGACGCCGACCGAAAATGCCTCGGCGAGCGCGATCCCGCTCGGGCGCATGTCGCGATATTTACAAACGACAAAAAAACCACATTATTTTATTTGATAATGTGGTTTTTTTATTTGAAGCAACTTCTAATTCGTTAAAATTTGAAATTATAAAATTAATAAATATGGAAATCCTTAAAAATATAATTATACCATTTATACGTTTAAAATAGTCTAGAGAAACTTAATTATTTTTTGTCAAGACAATGATAAAAAATATTGCCTAGCCTTTGTTACGGAAGATTTTTTTGAAGTAAGATTGGCGAAAAAGAAAAAGTTTATTGGGCTATTTTAAACTTATAAATGGTATTATTGGTTTTGTAGCCATTGAACATTTATACATTCTCTATATGGAAATGTTTGTATGGAAAACTTTAGGACGAAAAACTTTCAAAAACGCTTTACCATCTTGTTTATTAACTCTAACAAAAAGTTTGGCAGCCAATCAAGGTTTGTATAACGGATTTTTAGCGGCAGGATTAATTTTGACTTTCTTTATATCTGATGCAATTTGGAAAACCAATATCGCAATATTTTTCTTGGCTTGTGTAATAATTGCGGGAATTTATGGAAGTTTTACTTCAAGTAAAAAAAAAATTTTGTTCAAGTAGTTCCAGTAATAGTAGCTTTAATTTTGGTTTTATTAAATTGATTTGTTTCTTTAAAGATTTAAAATAAAGCATTTATTTTTTGCCAAAGTATGTTATCAAAATCTGATAAAGCGTTATTTACACTATCGGCTGCATCGCCCATTCTAATGACAACCATTTTTTTGCTAGGAATAACATAAATTTTTTGGTCATTTTTTCCTAAAGCCATAAACATATCATTTGGTGCATTTGGAATAATACTTCCTTGAAATTCAAATTGAGTTTGTGGCAAATGATAACTTGCCTTTCCGTTAAGCCACCATAAAAAGCCATAACTTTTATTAATGTTTTGAGAAGTATTTGTAGCTTCATTAACATAATTTTCATTTAGAATTTGGTTGTTTTCCCATTTTCCTTTGTTAAGCATTAAAAGTCCAAATCTTGCCATACTTCGAGAAGTACTCCAATAGACTTCATTGGTGCCAGATTTTATCCAAGAACCCGACATACCAATTTTGTCTCTAAGTTTTGTATTAAAATAGTTGGACCAAGTTTGACCACTTGCACTTGCGACAACATCTTGTAACTTCACATAAACATTATGGTAAGCCCAGCGAGTTCCTGAGTCACTTAAATAAACAAGACTTGCAGGATTTGTTGCTTGTGTAGGCGAAAAAGTATCATTAATTCCCGATGACATTGTTAATAAATTTTTACACGTAATTAGATTTTCTTTAGCTAATGGCATATTTGTCCAACCGTTTCCTATGTAATCAGAAACTTTATTGTTAATATTTATTAAGCCTTCTTGCTGGGCTATTCCAGTAATTGAAGCAGTAAGCGTTTTGCCGGCACTTGCCCAATACCAAGGTGAAGTTTTTGAATGACCATTAAAATAGTTTTCTAAAACTATTCGGCCGTTGACCAAAACTATAAAAGATTTGGTATTTTTTAATTGCAAATAATCCAAAAGTGGTTGTACACCCGATTGTTTCCAATTTAAAACAGTAATTGATTTTGTTTCCCAATTTGTATCGGTCAAAGGCGGAAAATAAATAGATTCTGTTGGTGTTGCAATAATAATTGGATCAACAACAATAACTTCGTCATTAGAACTGCAATTTACGAAGATTGCAAATGCAATTGTTATAAAAATTGATTTGGTCATAATTAAAAAATTTAGTTTTGAATAAGACTTTAAAATCAATGAAAGGTTTAAAATATTCAAAATTTAATGTTGTAAAATCATCAAAAAAAAATAAAATTAATGTGTTAATAATCTTATTCTAATTTTATTACTCCTAAAACAACTGCAATAGCATTGATTTCAGAAATTCGAATTTCGAATGGATCGTGATTTGGATTTTCAGATAGAATCAACAAATGTTTATTATTCTTGCCTTTCATTAGTTTTTTTATCCAAATTCCTAATTTAGTATCTAATACAAAAACTTTATTCCATTGAAAAAAAATATCTTCAAAATCAAGTTTTTTACACGCCAAAAAATCTCCAATGTTGTATTTCTGGGTATTAGTTTTGCTATTTACTTCAATCAAAAAATCTGCAGAATTTAAGTTAGCTGGTATTAATTTGTCATTTTTAGAAACTATTGAATTTTTAAATTTGATAATATTCTCAATTTTAATAATAGGAATTGATCTAAAATTATTGTTTATTTCTTGAATTAACATTTCATTTTTTCCTGTCAGAAGCCAGTTGGCATCAAGATTTTTATAAGTATTCAAAATTTTTGCTATGTTATCTTGAGACAAAGAACCTCTTTTTCTAGCTTTACCAATTAATCCATTTGATATTCCACATTCAATAGTAACTTTATTATCATTCAAGCCACTAAGAGCCATATAAATATCTAATCTAATAAAGAAATCTTGCATTATTAATAAAATATTTAGAAGAATTTTGGTTGTATTTTATCAAATTCGTGTTAAACAAATTTACTAAAAAAAGCGAATAGTTAAATATAATTAAGCTTTATTATTATTATAATTAAACCCAAATAAAACATTTATTTAAAAAGGTAAAAAAAATGTTAAATTAAACAAAACTTGTTAAAAATAAAGTTTTATGTCGATTTTATTTACTTTTAATCGATTTTATTAAAAAGTATAAATTTTACATTTGATTATCATATAACATAATGTTATTTTTGTTAGTAAAAAAAAAACTACTATTAAATGGAAGACACTTTAAAGATTAGAAGAATTTACAACCAAGATATTTTGCTTGTAATTAAAGAAAGATATGGATTTTCTTTAGATTACATTAGAAAATCATTAAGAGGAGACAGAATTGGTTTATTGCCCGAAAAAATAATGAAAGAATATGATGATTTAGAATATGAATCAAGAAAAGCAATTCATGAAGCCGTAAAATTATTGTAAATTTATTTTTTTGTTTGTTTCTAAAAATTTGTTTGTAATTAAAATATTTTTATATTTACTAAAATATTAAACGTAGAAAAAACTAAAAAACATAAAATTATGGCAAAGAGTCAAGATGCAAAAAAAACGGTTAAAAAAGAGCCTCTAAAAACTGCTAAAGAAAAAAAAGAGGAAAAACGTGAAAAGAAAAATGCTCCTAAAAGAGATTAATTTAAAAAAAACCTTTCTAAAATTAGAAAGGTTTTTTTTTAATATTATTAAATGATTATTGAAAAATCAATTTCTTAAAATAATCATTATTATTAAATTTTAATCTAAGAATGTATGTTCCTGATGCTAAATAATTATTCACAAAAAAACTAAGTTGATTGCCATCAATTTGAAATTCATTTTCGTAAATTTTTATTCCTTGAACATTTGACAAAACTACATTTATTTTTGTTGTAATTAAATTTGTAAATCGAATATTGACTTGACTGTTAACAACTGGATTTGGGTAAACTACAAAAATACTATCATCATTTTCATCTTTATTAACAACAACTGGAGTTTTTGACTTAAAAATTGGCAATTTTTCGAATTTTGAACCCAAAACTGTTGTAGCTTGTTCTTCTGTCATACACAACCAATCTTGCATAATTGTAGCATAAATTTGTCTAAAATCAAACTGCATTGGCACTTGGTCTTCGACATCAGGGACATTAGGCAATAAAGGAGATGTTCCTATCATTCCAGAAACTGGATAGGGCGAGCCAGCAACATTTCCTGTTCCAACATTCAATGAATCTCCAAAAAAAATGATTGGTGCACCAGCTCCGTGGTCGGTTCCTAGACTATCGTTGCTTTTTATTCGTCGACCAAACTCGCTAAAAGTCATTCCTGAAACTTTTTCGGATTTACCAATAATTCTTAAATCTTGTTGAAAAGCTGCAATAGCATCTGATAAAATTTTAAGATTTTCGGCTTGTTTTCCTAATTTTCTATCTGCTTCGGTAACTTGAAATTCGTGTGTATCGTGAGTTTTTGGATGATTGACTACATATATTGGCGTTTTCAATCCGCCATTTATCAATCTGGAAACAATTTTTAATTGATTTGCCAATTTATTTTCGGTAGGATAAATTGCTGATTGTGGCGGTATAATTTGGTAGGCTTTTTGAATAGTATCTCGATAAACATTACTTTGATCTTTCATCAATCTGAGGAATGTTAACTCTTTTCCATAATCCGAATTTGGTGCTGGATCGGTTGTTGCATTAACAACATTCAATAAATCTTCGGGTTTCGGAACACTATATGCCAAGTTAATTCCTGGTCCTTGCAACAAAAATGGCAATGTCGAACCAATTTGAATCGCCAATGGATCTGGCATTTCGGTATTAGGATAACCAATCGGAAAATTAGGAAATTTTTTATCCAAAGCACGACCTAACCAACCAGTTTGCAGAGATTTATCAGAATCTGATGCGGTGAACCAAATATCGGTCGAGCGAAAATGGCTGTAACTTGGGTTCGGATAGGTAACGCCTTGCACAATCATCATTTGACCATTGTTGTACATTTTTTGCATTTCGGTCATTGCCGGATGAAAACCTGTTGAATTATTGAGATTCAATTTCAAAATGTCATTCTCTGGCATTAAAATATTTGGTCTTGCTGCCAATAATTTGTCATATTGATCAATCGGAAAAACAGTATTCAACCCGTCGTTTCCTCCATTCATTTGAATAATAAC
>JAYVBR010000516.1:0-5336 GCA_043750395.1 Bacteroidota bacterium
TAATGTGTTTCTTTCTCCAAATGCAGTGTTATATACAGTATTAATTGCATTAGAATTATTTGCAAACATTGCCAATTCATTCATTTCGAGTACATTATCAATATATGTAAAATCTCTAGAAAAATTTCCATCACCATTAATGATTGGACTTTCGTGTTTCATTAATTGCATTACAAATTTAGGAATCACTGCGGCATAAGCACCCTTTGGATCTTGTTTTTTTCCAAAAACATTAAAATATCTTAAACCAATTGTTTCTAATCCATAAGTTTTACTGAAAATATCTGCGTAAAGTTCGTTTACATATTTAGTAATTGCGTAGGGCGAAAGTGGTTTTCCTATTACATTTTCTAGTTTTGGCAAAGTTTCTGAATCGCCATAAATACTTGAACTTGCTGCATAAATAAACCTTTTAACTTTGGCATCGCGACTTGCGGTTATCATATTCAAAAAACCAGAAACATTAACATCATTGGTCAAAATCGGGTCGTTTATAGATCTTGGAACCGATCCTAAAGCGGCTTGATGCAAAACATAATCTGCGTTTTTGACGGCTTTTTGACAAGTTTCGAAATCTCTAATATCGCCTTCGATTAATGTGAAATTTTTATTGTCTAAAAATTCTGAAATATTGTAATAGTGTCCTGTTGAAAAATTATCTAAACAAACAACTTTATAATTTTTATTTAAAAAATATTCGCAAAGATTAGAACCGATGAAACCTGCTCCACCAGTTACTAAAATTGAAATATGTGAATTTGAATTCATTTTTTAGGATATTTTTTTTCTAATTATTTCATAATATTTAGAAAAAATATTTTTGGGTTTATCGTCTTCGTGATACCCATTTGAATAGGTACCGTATCCATAATCAAAACCATATCCATACGCATATCCATATTTTGCTTTGTTTTCAAAACCATTAAAAACTATGCTAATGTTATTTAATTCACCACGTTTTTCGCGGTTATTTAAAAGCGTAATCATATCTTTTTTTGTGTAATTCTGACGAATAATATACAAAGTCACATCGCAATATTGAGCCAATTCAAGTGCATCGGCAACCAATCCGACTGGAGGCGTGTCAAGAATTATATAATCATAGTTTTGCTTCAACTCTTTTATTAATTCGCCCATTGCTTCGCTCATAATCAGCTCTGATGGGTTTGGTGGAATTGGTCCTGAGGAAATAAAATCTAAAAAAGGAATTTGTGTTTTCTGAACAATCTCTGAAAGATTTTTTTGTCCAATTAGATAGTTTACAGCTCCGATATCATTTTTAACATTAAAATCTTCAAAAATTTTAGGTTTTCTTAAATCAAGACCAACAATAATGGTTTTTTTCTCGCTCAATGCAAATACTGTAGCAATATTTATAGAACAAAAAGATTTTCCTTCGCCAGAAATTGTAGATGTTAACATTAAAGTTTTCGTTCCATCAACGTGATTTTTTTTGTAAATAAATTGCAATGAAGATCGAATTGCTCTAAAAGATTCTGACAGGGCAGATTTAGGTTTGTCATAAACCGCCAAGTTTGATTTGGTATTGTTTTTACCGATTACACCAATTAACGGAATATTTGTCAAACGGCTAATATCATCAACATTTTGAACTGAATTACTAATAAAAAATATAATAAAAATTAACAATAATGGAATGAGAATTCCTGCAAAAAAAGCAATTACATAGTTTACATCGGTTTTTGGCCCTATTAATCCGCCACCAATATCTTTGGCTTCATCTAGAAAACGAATATCTGATAAATTGGCAGCTTTTACTACTTCTGCTTCACTTTTTTTAGCTAAAAAGTTAGTGTATATATTATCGTTTAATGAATATTTTCTTTGTATTCTAGTCAATTCTTGTTTATCCTGTGGTAATTTACTTATGTTTGATTCGGCTTCGTTAATTTTACTATTTATTAGATTCAAATCATAATTCATCGAATTTCTTAATGAATTAATATTTTCTATTAAAACGTTTTTAATCGCATTCATTTCATTATCAAAATCTTCGAATAATTTTTCGTTTTTGACAGAATAAGCCATTTGCGAACGCGCAATTGACAAAGATATTAATTTAGAAACATTAGTAACAATATTTGGATCGTCAATTCCTGCAACAATTGGAGCTGGTAATCTAGAAAAATCATCGTTGTTTTTTAAATAAGATTTTAATGAACTGCAATAAACAATTTTGCGCTCGATTGCATCTTTGGTTTCGTCAAATCTTTCTAATTGAGAATTAAAATTACTTCCACCTTGCTCTATTGCTATTATATTTTTACCTTGTTGAAAAGTTTCTAAATCGTCATTTGATGCTTTTAATTGTTTCTCGGTTTCAATCAGTGTGCTATCAATAAACTTTATTGTGTTTGTAGCAAATAAATTTTTTTTGTCAAGTTCGTTTTTAATTAAAATATTTACGGTAGAATTGAGATAATCTACCATTTTTGCCTTGTTTGTACCTTCTAATCCTAGTGTGATTATTGAGCTACTTGAAGCATCGGGAGCAATTTTTAAACCACGGTATTTGGAGACTGTCCCATCAAAATCATTCAATTTTACAATAAATTCTTCTCCTATATAATTTTCAGGAAAAGGTGTCAAATTCAATTTCCAATTCAAATATGGCAGTTGAACTTGTTGACCAATTTTAAACCTTTTTAAGCAATTTTTTTCTTTAACGACTGTTTGTTCATACTTGTTTTTTGAATAATTAAATATTGAATTCGAACCTTCTTCAAAATTAATTTCTATAGAATATTCGTGTGCATTTAAAAATTTAATATTGATACTTTTTCCTAAAATTTGACCTCGAGATTTATCTAAAATTACTGCAAATGGTGTTTCGCCATAAACATCGATTTCAAAATATTTGCCTTGTTTTAAATAATCTATATAATATTGCATTTTATCAACAACCATTTCGTTATGTGTTCTTGATTTGAGTTTCATTATTACATTTTGAACTTGATCCGAATTGCCACCCCAATTAAACACCAAACTAGTATTGGCCGTAAAAAAAGGGTTATTTTCCTCTTTTAGAGATAAAACAGTATTCATTTCATAGATTTTTTGCTTGCGAATGTTAACTTGATAAGCAATTGTAAAAGCAACAATCAAACTCAAAATAAACAATTTCCAATAACTTGCAATTTTTATTAAAAAGCCTTTAAAATCGAATGTATTTTGAGTTTCAAAAAAAGAAAAATCTTTTGTATCGAGCATTTTCGAGAATTATTATTTTTTTAAAAGTAAAAAAGTTGTCGTAATTAATGACAAAAGTGTGATTATTGTTCCTAGCGATTCTATACCAGTTTTACCTGTTCCCCAAGTTTTTTGTTTGAGTGGTTTTACATATATATAATCGTTGGGTTGCAAGTAATAATATGGAGATTTAGTTGCATTTATGTCTGTTAAATCGATTGAATGAATTTCTGTACCTTGGGGAAATTGCCTAATTATTTGTACATCTTTTCGATTTCCAGTTGTTGTTATATCTCCAGAATTGGCGATTGCTTCAAGCAAATTTACTTTTTCTTGATATAAAATTTTCGTACCTGTTGTACCAACTTCTCCGTTTATTGTATATCGAAAGCCAGCCAATTTTACATTTACAAAAAGATTGGATTCTTTATTGAAATAATCTTTTAATAATTTCTCTTCAATTTTAAGTCGAATTTCATCTGTTGTAAAACCCAAAACATTCATTTCACCAAGAACAGGAATTCGAATATTGCCGTGATCATCGATTGTAAAGCCGTCAAAGTACAAACCTTGTTCAGAATTTTGAGCAATTCCAGCATTTGTGGTAGTGAAAATTTGACTTAATTTTGCATCTAAAGTTTTGATAGAAATACTCAAAACATCGTTTGTTTGCATTCTATATGGCTTAATGTTTACCAAATTAATGTTCGAACTTGTATCAGAATTATTTTTATTTTGCAAATAAATTAAGTCTTTACTTGGAACGCAAGACGAAAAAAAAATTACAAATAATAAAAAAAAGTATATAAAAAATTTATTCATTTCGGACTTTATTTTAGCAAACAAATATAGGTTTTTCATTTATAATTTGAAACAAATGAAAAAATTTAATATTTAATTGTTGTTAAAAGCATTTTCAAACGGTATTCTGTGCAAAATACTGCGTCCTAAAGTCACCTCATCAGCAAATTCTAATTCGTCTCCAACCGAAATTCCTCTGGCAATTGTTGATGTTATAATATTGCAATCTTGAATTTGTTTGTAGATATAAAAATTGGTCGTATCGCCTTCCATTGTTGAACTTAGTGCGAAAATAATTTCTTTGACATTACCTAATTTTATTTTTTCTACTAATGATGTGATGTTCAACTGACTTGGTCCAACGCCATCAATCGGAGAAATTTTACCGCCTAAAACGTGATAAATTCCTCGAAATTGTCCAGTGTTTTCAATTGCCATTACATCGCGAATGTCTTCGACGATACAAATTAATTGATGGTCACGTTTTGTATTCGAACATATTTCGCAAATATCGATATCGGAAATGTTGTGACAACTCTCACAAAATTTAATTTCACTTCGCATATTGGTTAACGCTTCCGATAAAAAAATGGTTTGTTCTTTTGGTTGTTTAAGCAAATGCAGGACCAATCGCAATGCCGTTCGTTTGCCAATTCCTGGCAATTGTGACATTTCGTTAACTGCTTTTTCTAATAGTTTAGACGAAAATTCCATCTTGCAAAAGTAATAAAAAAGTTGGAAATTTAAAGTTTCCATAAGATTGTTCCAAATTCCAAATTCCTGTTTTTATCATTTAATTACCATTTTTTTTTAACTTCAAACTCTGAAATCCAAACTTTTTTCTACTTTAGCATTCTTTAAAACAAAAACCAATGACTCCATTTGCAATTCTTACTTTAATTATCATTTATTTTGGATTACTTTTTTTGATTTCGTTTGTAGTTAGTGGAAAAGATTCAGGAAACGAAGCCTTTTTTAAGGCTAATAAAAACTCAAAATGGTACTTGGTCGCTTTTGGAATGATTGGCACAGCTCTTTCGGGTGTGACTTTTATTTCGGTTCCTGGCGAAGTTGGAAATCCCGAAACGCAATTCAAATATTTTCAATTTGTTCTCGGAAACGCAATAGGTTTTATTGTCATTGCAACCGTTTTGCTACCATTATATTATAGAATGAATTTGACTTCGATTTATAGTTATATTGAGCAAAGATTGGGAGTTGTAAGTTATAAAACAGCTGCAACAATTTTCTTGATTAGCCGAACAATTGGATCGTCTTTTAGGTTGTATTTGGTTGTAATAGTCTTGCAACGTTACGTTTTCGAT
>JAYVBR010000517.1:0-5333 GCA_043750395.1 Bacteroidota bacterium
CTTCAATAAAAGCCACACATAAAGAAGGAAAAGCATCAGTAGTTGCTGATTTGGGTTTTGGTACAAGAGCTAAAGAGTTCACTTATAACGATAATAACAACCAGTTTATGATAAAACAGTTGAATATGACTTATGAATTTTCGGACAAATTCAAAGTTACTGCTGGAGCTTTTGCTACTCATTTGGGTTTTGAATTATTAGATGCTACTGATAACAAAAATTATAGTATGTCTTACGCATTTACTAATGGCCCATTCTTTAATACTGGTGTTAAAGCGCAATATACCGCAGGTAAAGTCTCGTTTATGGCAGGTGTGACTAATCCAACTGATTTTAAAAGTGCAATTTCAAGTAATACTGGACAAAAAACAATTATTGGACAAATAGGGTATACTGCGGATTCTGGTAGTGCTTTTTTGAATTTTACAACAGGCGGTGCAGTTAAATTTGTTCCAAACGTTCTGACTCCAACAACAGACGACGAAATTGATGATGTAAAAAAACAAATAGATTTTGTTGCTACTAAGAAAATATCTGAAAGTTTAACTTTGGGTTTTAACGGAACATATGCGATAGTTGACTCAAATAATAGAAGTCTTTTTATAAAATCTAAAACTAATAATTGGTTTTCAGCAATACTTTATGCACAATATGGTTGGTCTAAAATGTCTAGCCTAGCATATAGAATAGAATATCTTGATGATAAAGATGGTTTAATTTTAGCAAATTTAAACAATAGTGTTATTTCAAATACATTATCTTTTAACCTTAAAGAAGGACGATTTACTTTTATTCCGGAAGTTAGATTTGATTTAGCATCAGAAAATACTTTCGTTAAAAATAAAGATTTAGATCCAACTAAATCTGCAGCTTCAATTTTGTTTGCTACAACTTACAGCTTCTAAAAATTAGTTTTAATAAATATCGAAAAAAATCCGTCTGGTTTAGTAACTAGACGGATTTTTTTATTAAATAAATTTCTGTAAATTACTAAATTCCAACAAAATTGCTCGGCGTGATTTGTAATAATTCTTGTTTAATTAAATCGGAAACATTCAAAGTTTTTATAAAATTATGAATTGCATTTTTATCAATTGTTGTGTTGGTTCTTGTCAATTCTTTTAAAGCTTCATAAGGATTTGGATAACTTTCTCTACGCAGAATTGTTTGTATTGCTTCGGCAACAACGGCCCAATTTTTGTCTAAATCTTCAGCGAATTTAGGCTCGTTCAACAATAATTTATTTAAACCTTTTAATGTTGCTTCGAATGCAATTAATGTATGACCAAACGGAACACCGATATTTCTTAAAACTGTACTATCGGTTAAATCGCGTTGCAATCTTGATAATGGCAATTTGGCTGATAAATGCTCAAAAATTGCATTGGCAATTCCTAAATTTCCTTCAGAATTTTCAAAATCGATTGGATTGACTTTGTGTGGCATTGCCGATGAACCAATTTCGCCAGCTTTGATTTTTTGCTTGAAATATTCCATCGAAACATAAGTCCAAATATCACGGTTTAAATCGATAATTATCGTATTTATTCTTTTTAAAGCGTCAAAAAAAGCTGCAAAATGATCATAATGTTCGATTTGAGTTGTTGGAAAAGAATGATGCAAACCTAAATTTCCTTCAACAAAATCGTTACCAAATTTTTTCCAGTCAATTTGTGGATAAGCCACGTGATGCGCATTGTAATTTCCGGTTGCACCGCCAAATTTTGCTGCAAACGGAATATTGAATAATAATCGCATTTGTTCTTCTAATCTTTCGACAAATACTGCGATTTCTTTTCCTAATCGGGTTGGCGATGCGGGTTGACCGTGTGTTCTGGCTAACATTGGAATATCTCGCCATTCGATACTTAAGTCTTTTAGTTTGGCAACCAATTCGATTAAAGATTTTAAGTAAACCTCTTGAAAAGCTTCTTTAGTTGATAACGGAATGGCTGTATTGTTGATGTCTTGAGATGTTAATCCGAAATGAATAAACTCTTTGAATTGTGATAAACCAAGCGTTTCGAATTTTTCTTTTATGAAATATTCAACTGCTTTTACATCGTGATTAGTTACTTTTTCGGTTTCTTTTATCCAAAGTGCATCGTCGGTAGAAAAATTTTTATAAATATTTCGTAAACTTTCAAAAAAGTTTGGATTTACTGGTTGCAATTGTGGTAGAGGAATTTCGCAAAGCGCAATAAAATATTCTATTTCGACCAAAACTCGGTATTTTATCAATGCTTCTTCTGAGAAATATTGAGATAACGATTTGGTTTTGCTTCTGTATCGACCATCAATTGGCGAAACTGCGTTTAATTCTGATAAAATGGACATTGTTGTGGTTGTTAAATGCAAATGTAAAAAAAAGTGTTCAGTTTACAGTTTTTAGCCTACAGTTTTTAGATTATTTTTTAAAATTTGGAATTATTTATTTAACGAAAATTATAAATTTTTTTGGAAAATCTAATACTGTATTTTAGCCCTGATGGAAGGGAAAATCCTTTTTTAAGCTTTGTCAAAGTTTCGAACTTTGACAAAGCTTAAAAAAGATTGGAATGACAGCAGGACTGATTTTTTATGAAAACAAGTTATTTTGCTCCTAAAAAAATTACTTCAATTTATTCAATTCTTTTTGAACAGATTGTAATCCTTTTGAAGCTTTTGAAGCAATAATTTTTAGGTTTAACGGCGGATCTATAACCTCGGCTGGTTTCAAATCGATGTAATAAACAGGTATGTCTTCTTGAGCAAAATTCATTAAACTTGCTGCCGGATAAACTTGTAAAGAAGTACCAATAATCATTAAAATATCGGCTGATTGTACAATATCGACTGCTTTTTCAAGTGCTGGAACGGCTTCGCCAAACCAAACAATATGCGGTCGGAGTTGGTTGCCCTGTTCATCAAAATCGGTAAAAGTCAAATCGTTGTTCCAATCTATAATATATTTAGAATTTACGGTGCTTCGGACTTTTAACAATTCGCCGTGTAAATGTAAAACGTTGGTACTTCCTGCTTTTTCGTGAAGGTTATCGACATTTTGAGTTACAATTGTGACTTCAAAATCTTGCTCGAGTTGCGCTAGAATTTCGTGGGCTAAATTAGGCAAAACGGTGTGCAATTGCGCACGACGTTTGTTGTAAAAATCCATTACTAATTCTGGATTTCTAGCCCAACCTTCGGGAGTTGCAACATCGTTAACATTGTGTCCTTCCCAAAGTCCATCAGTGTCTCGAAAAGTCTGAATACCTGATTCTGCGCTAATTCCTGCACCAGTCAATACAACTAATTTTTTTTTCATTACCTAAATTTTTAGAAAATAACTTCGCTTTTTAATACTATATTTTGAATGTTTGAATCGTCTAATAAGTATCGATACAAACCTTTTTCACCAATTGCATATAAATCATTATTTTTAATAATTACATCAAAACAAGATTTCTCGATTGATTTTACTAAAACTGGTTCAACGGGATTAGAAATATTGAAAATTTTGATTGAATCGTCGCATACAATTAAGTAATTTCCGTACAAAGACAATCCTTTTGGATAGACTAAATTTCTTGAATGAATGAGTTGTGGTGCAGTTGGGTTGGTTGTGTTGTAAACCTGCAAAACGTTAATCATATTGCCACAATTCGTATTAGAATGCAAAGTTACAAATGAATGAGTTGCATTGGCAACAACTGGATCGCAAGCCGTAAAATGCTGAACCGATGACAGTTTAGTAGGGTTTTCGGGATTTACAACATCATATATGAACATGCCGTTTCTTGAACCAATAAATAAGTATTCGCCGTTAGTAAACAATGTTTCTATATTAAAACCTACATTAATATCATTAACCTTAACTGGATTAGCAGTATCGATTAATGAAAATACATTCAATTTGCTGTCGTCAACACTGTACAAATAATTTCCTTTGAGGACAAAAATTGCCAATGAACCGCCAGTTCCATCAGGATTTGCGGCTGCTTCGCTTGACTTACTATCATTTTGAGAGCAACCTAAAATAGCTATAAACAATAAAAATATAATAGTTTTTTTCATCTTTTTAATTTTTAGTCCAATCAATAACAATTTGATTTACGGTAAGGGTTGCTATATTTACTCCATTTGGTGCTTTTTTTTGTGGAAATACGTTTTTATCTCTATTTAAAATTTCGATCGAATTATTGCTTGAATTATAAGATAAAGTTACCAAATCAGTAGCTTGATTAATATACAAACTATTGTTTCGAATTGCCAAATCTGTTGCTCCGGGAATATTAATAAAACCAATTTTTACTGGATTAGAAGCATTAGAATAATCATAAATATGAAATCCTTTATTGACATCGTTTAAATACATTAGATTGTTTTTGATATAAATTTTTCCTGATTTAACTATTGTTTGAATAGGTTTTGCTACAACCGAACTTTCTAAAATAGTTCTATCAATAATAACGGGTGAATATTGATTAGGAAAAGTTGGTGGCGGACTATCTTCTGGTCGATTCCAAAAACAAGAATTAACAAAAAATGCCAAGAATAAAGTTAAAAATACGTTTGTGATTTTTTTCATAGTTTGTTGTCGGTTTAAAATTAATAAAACTTATTTTTTCTTTAATATTTTATATTCTTCATAACATTCGCTTATTGCGTCCATTATTTGTAAGTCATTGGCAGTTTTTACAAATTCTTCTGAATAGCTGCATCGAGCCAAAATATCGGCAATTTCGTTTTTATCTATTCCCAAAAGTGCCGAAATTGTTTCTCTATCAAATTTAGATTCTAATAAATTTCTAACTGTATCGTCTTTTTTCATTTCACGAAGTCGCTTCAATTCATTTGGTTTTTTACCAAAAAAGCTATACAATAAATCTGCAGGATTAAATAACGACCCAAGCACTTTACTAAATGCTCCTGGCGAATAACCTCCAGCCTCGTAACCCGATGAAAGTCCAGAAATGCTGTAACGATTTTGATTTTGTTGAACAGGAATTAGTTTTGCATCGACTTCTAAGAATCCTGTCAAATTGTATCTTCGAATAACAACTTCTTCAAGTGCATAAGATTTTTGCGTCAATTTGATTTTAGTATTTTTATCTTTAATTAAGTCATTTGTTACCCGAACTTTTATAGATTGAAAACCAATACTCGAAATGTTTAAAGTATCATTCACATTTGCTTCTATTTCAAAACCACCACGTGCATTGGTCGTTGTCCCTTTTACTTTATTGATATTTATAATATTAATATTCCACAATGGCAACAAAGTTTGATCGTTGACAACGGTGCCAGCCATTTTCTGAATGATTGTTTCTTGCGCAAATGAACTTGAGGAAAAT
>JAYVBR010000518.1:0-2284 GCA_043750395.1 Bacteroidota bacterium
GGTTCTAGAATCGCCTGATTTATATAGTTTTCCAACCATTGTCGAAATATTTGGTTTGAAAAATCCAGTTCCGATAATTGTGAATGCTATTCCAAGAAAAAAAAATTGTTTTGGATTTAAGGCTAAAATTGCACTTCCGACAATCATTAATAAACCGCCCCAAAATAACGATTTTCTGAAACCCAAAATTTTATCAGCAAATAAACCGCCAATAAATGTAAATGCATAAACAAATGCCTGAGTTGCTCCGTATTGCAAATTGGCTTCGGTTTTATCAAAATTTAGTTGCGATATCATAAAGAAAATCAACATTCCACGCATTCCATAAAAACAAAAACGTTCCCACATTTCTGAGAAAAAAAGACTCCAAAGTTGTTTTGGATATTTGCCTTCGAAATTTTGAATTTGGTCTAGTGTTAGCATATTTATTCGTTGTCTAATTCAAAGTTAATTCTGTCTTGTTCAATAAGATTTTTTAATTCTTCTTCTTTTGGTAAATAAAGTAAATATTTGCTGGCAAAAAGTTTGTTTTTATCATTTAAAACTGAATATTTAACTATGGTTTCGTCTTTTTCAGAACACAATAATATTCCAATAGTTGGATTGTCACCTTCATTCCGTTTTAAATCATCAAACATTCTTACATACATATCTATTTGTCCAATATCTTGATGCGAAAGCACTGTAGTTTTTAAATTTATGATTACAAAACATTTTAAAATATAATTATAAAAAACTAAATCTATATAAAAATCAGAAGTATCTGTAACTATATGTTGTTGTCTTGCAACGAATGCAAAACCTTTTCCAAATTCTAATAAAAATTTTTGAATATGATTGATAATTGCCGATTCTATCGAAAATTCTGTGTTTTTAATATTGGCTTGCAAGCCTAAAAATTCAAAAATATAAGGATCTTTTATGACAGATTGTATTGTTTCTTTTGGATTATCATTCGTTGATTTCAAAATTCTATCAAATGTTAAAGTACTAATTTGCCTTTGAAGTTGTCTAGTATTCCAGTTATTTTGAATTGATTCATTTAAATAATAAACTCGCTTTTCAGCAGAATCGATTCTTGACAATAATCGATAATGTGACCAACTCAATTCGTGACGCAATGTGTCACATATTGGAAATGCTCTATAAAAGGCACGCATATTTCTTAAATTACTTTCATCGAAACCTTTGCCAAATTCAAAAGTCAACTGATTTGCAAGGTTTTTTAATGTTTCTTTTCCGTATGCTGCTTTAGATTTTCCTTGTTGTTCTTCCTCAACAATAATTCTTCCTATTTGCCAATAGGTTTCTAGCAAAGTTTTATTGATTGTTCTAAAAATCCTTTCTCTAGATTTTTGAACAATTTCTTTAATAGAATCAAAAAGTTGATTGTTAGAAATTTCCATTAATTTATCCCTTTTTGTTGCATTACTTTATTCAAATTTTTTACAAGTGCAAACATTAAAACCGTTGCAAACATTAATAATCCGAAATTTACCCAAAAGAAATTGGCTTTGTCGTCATATTTATCCCACATACTTGCCAAAACTCCCGATAATTTGTTTCCGATTGATGTTGATAGAAACCAACCGCCCATCATTAAAGCAGTTATATTTTTTGGACTTAATTTTGAAACGACCGACAATCCCATTGGGCTGAGAAATAATTCTCCGATTGTAATCACGCCATAATTTGCAACCAACCACCAAACTGAAACTTTTTCTGAGCCATTATTCCCAATATGAACTGCCGCAACCATTATTAATACTGACAATGCTGAAATTAATAAACCAAATGCAATTTTGGTTGGCGTACTTGGCTCTTTTTTCCGCATTCGCAAATAAGTGAAAAACGCAACAACAAGTGGTGTCAAAATTATAACCCAACCTGGATTTATAGATTGGCTTAAATTGGTTGCCCAAAGTGAAACTTTTGATTCTTCGGCAGGTAATTTTTCTTTGGCTACATTTCTGAAATAAATTGGATAATCGACTGTTTTTTGCACTTTTCCATCGGTTTTTTGAAGTCGGAAACTGGCATCGTATAATTCGGTTGAATCTTTTTTGTATTCAACTTCTTTGGCTAATTTTAGGTTATCAAAAACAGTTTTGGTTGTTCCTTGAATTTCTCTATCGGTATAACGATCTGCCCAAGTTGTTAGTGCTGAGCCATTTAATTTAAAAACTGCCCAAAATAAAATAACTACTGCAAATATTGACAATAATGCTCCAATTGGTCGTTTTTCGTTGGGTTTGGCTTTGAAATATAAACTTCCGTAGAAATA
>JAYVBR010000519.1:0-2282 GCA_043750395.1 Bacteroidota bacterium
AGTACAAAACCAACTTTAAAGTTTGCCTAAAACCCCAATTGCGCCAAACCGCTGTTATAAGCCGTTTTTCTTAATTAGTTTTGAAATACAATATAATGGAAATACTATAAATGCAAATGTCAGGGTTTTAAGAGTTGCAGAGTTTCGAATATATTCTGCTACTTTTGGACTTTTCTTGTAATACCAATTTGTGAAACTCTGACCCCAAGTTTTTTTTAATAACCAATTATCTCTGAATTGACGAAGTTCATAAACAATTGGATGGTCATAATTTCCCATTGTTGCAGTTGCGATAAAACAAGCAGAATTTGATTTAGGATTTGTTATTTCATTATTTGGTGAAATTCTGTTCAATTCTGATTTTGTAAATTGAAATAGTTCACGTAATAAAATACTTTCTGATGAATTACCATCTAATTTATAAAAATGTCCACCAGAATGATTAGAAACTAAGTTTGTGTAATTTACGCTTCTATATCCTTTTTCGCAAGTAATCATATTTGGTTTCAGCCTAACAACAAAATCCATAACTTTAAAGTATTGGAATAATTTTTCAGAATAGTTATTCCAAACTTTCATTTGTATTGGAATCTTTTTTAAATTATGAACACCGTGAAGAGTTCCAGGAAGAATATTTATTCTGTTAAATTCATTGTCGATTTCATTTTGAAT
Organism: Bacteroidota bacterium; assembly: GCA_043750395.1. Lineage (GTDB taxonomy): Bacteria > Bacteroidota > Bacteroidia > Flavobacteriales > Flavobacteriaceae > Flavobacterium. The sequence goes on from JAYVBR010000519.1 coordinate 673, forward strand.
AAATTTTGCACTTTCAACAATTTTGTCAAAAATTATTGTTGATATTTCGTTTGCGACTTTAGTTGTTTTTTCATCATTAAAAGACGATAAGTTTTTTGATGTCTTTATTGACATAATTACTTCTTTGTCAAGCATTCTGTCAAATTTGGATAAATGTGCAACACAATATCCTTTCTTCAACCAATTCTCGGCATTCTCTAAATCCTGCTCTAATAATCTGTTGTAATAATTATAAGCCAACTCATAATTTTCAGCATCAAATGAATTATCTGCTAATATTTGTATGTTACCATTTTTTTCTTCCATCATCTTTTTTTGTCTTGTTTATATTTTTTATTTCAACCAATTAATTGCAGAATCAGTTCCTTTTGTTAATGCTATTAGTATAAATATAAGTACACAAAATCCAATTATTACACCCCAAACGACACAGCCAATTTCGTCAATATCTTTTCTATATTCTGGTGTTCCTGTTCTATAATTATATTCAGCTTGCTCACGCATTTTTTTTCTTCCATATTTTGAATTTGGATTAAATTGTCTAGGCATATTGTCTTTTTAAAGTTTCGTTCGTCCAAAATGGCTTATAACGTCTCGTGGCTTGGCGTCAGTTGGGGATTTGGTTAGCCAAATGTATCGATTTAAGACTGAACTTCCAAGTACAAAACCAACTTTAAAGTTCGCCTAAAACCCCAATTGCGCCAAACCGCTGTTGGCAGATGGACTTTTTTTTTATTTGTACATCTCAGGCTTAACGATATATTCAGTTACAAATTTTCCATCTTTATCTGCATAGTAATAATTTAATGTAACTTCGTTTTCTCGAAATGTTGACATTCCAGGATTAGTTTTTACGTTTTGTAACACAGTTGGAAAAAAATACTTTTTTAAAGTATCAAGTTTAACTTCTGCTTTTGTAACTCCAACTAATGTGTAATTATATTGAATTGTTTTGTTTGGTAATGCAACAACATTTTTTAACGTCGTATATTCATCTACGCTCATTGGACACGTTTTATTCATTTCGGTTGCCATTTCAATAAGTTGTTTATCAATAGAAGGTTTAAGAAAATATTGAGTTACATAAAACATTATGCAAAAACCTATTAAAAAACCAATTAATGTTTTTAAATCAAATTTTCTTTTCGGTTTTATTTCCTCTAATTTTTCAATTTCGGTTTCTATATTTTGGTTTTCTGTAATTGGCAATTTGAAACCACAAATTGAACAATATTTTGATTTACCGTCATTTTCTGTTTGGCAATTTGAACAAATAATTTTCATAAATTTCTATTTTCTGTTTTTGTGTTTTTTTTATGCAGTTTTTTTTTGAGTCTATCTGCCAACGTCTCGTGGCTTGGCGTCCAGTTGGGGCGGGATAAATCCCTTAAGTATAAATTAAAAAACCAACTTCCAAGTACAAAACCAACCTATGAGTTTGCCTAAAACCCCAATTGCGACAAACCGCTGTTAGGCGACGGCAAAATTCATTGTTTTAATTGATTTTCTTTTCACATTTATAATTTTTCTAAAACTAATTTTGCTTTTCTTTTACTTTCTAATTTTGAAATATTCTGCTAATTTTTTGGTTTCCATAATTCAAGTTTTCA
>JAYVBR010000520.1:0-5316 GCA_043750395.1 Bacteroidota bacterium
TTCTTGGTACAGACTTGGTGCTAGCTTTAATAAAACAACAGGTCAAGTATTATTTAAAGGAATTGTTGATGGCGTTCCATTTATTTTTTCATTCAATGGCGCTGCAGCAAATCTCGATGCAGGGGAAATAGATTTTATAAATGCAACGCAACCTAATAATAGTACTCCAACAACCAATCAGTTTGATAACGTTGTTGTTAGAGCAACTGCGATTAGTACTTTCTTAAATACCGCTAGTACTCAAATTACAATCGATAACTTTTCGATTTATCCAAATCCAGCCAATGATTTTATTAAAATTGCTAGCGCAGATAATTTAAAAATAAAAAATGTCGAAGTAACCGATTTGAATGGTCGAATTATTAAGTCAGAAAAGATCAATGAATTATCTGATGTTGATATAAATCTCACAACAATTTCAAAGGGCATTTATTTACTGAAAATTTATACTGATAATGTATTTGTTAATAAAAAAATATTTAAAAATTAACTAGTTGTTTAGATTTAATGAAAGCCGTTCTTTAAGTGCGGCTTTTGATTTTTAAAATATGTAGTCTTGAAGTCAATCAAAATAAATGATTTAGATTTAAAAATGAAATAATTTAGATTGATATACTTTTCTTTAATATTTTATTTTAAAATTTAATTTTCTCTCCAACCTCCAAACCATTGTTTTTGGCCAGCATTCCACACATATGATACAACATTCGTGCGCCGACATTGCCATCCCAATCGGTGTCGCCTGGGGCAACTTCAACCAAATCAAATCCTATAATTTCTTTACCAGAATTGGCCAGTTTACTCAATAAATAAGTAGCTTGTTCAAACGAAAATCCGCCAGGAACTGGTGTGCCAGTGCTTGGACAAAACCATTGTTGCAACCCATCGATATCGAACGAAACTGATACTTTTTGAGGCAATTCATTAATAATACTGTCGCAAATTTGTTTCCAAGTTATTCCCGAAAAAATTTCAGCTTTCATATCCATATCGGTGTGAACAATCACTCGATTGGATTGCGCAACTTCAACTTCTTGCTTGCAAAAATCTCGAATTCCTATTTGTACGATTTTTGAAATTTCAGGAATTTGCAACGCATTGTACATTATTGAAGCGTGCGAATATTTAAAACCTTCATAAGCAATTCGCAAATCCATGTGAGCGTCAAGATGTAGAATTCCAAAGCTATCGTGTTTAGTCGCCAATGCTTGATAATAACCTAGTGGCGTTGAATGATCGCCACCCAAAAGGGCTACTTTTTTTCCTTGGTTTAGCCAATGTAAAGTTTGATTTTTAACCTCTTCATTAAATTTTTCACAGCGTGAATTAATTTTTTCCAAGTCATTATTTAATTCTGGATTATCAACAATTATCTCTCCTGATTTTAATGCACGAATTATTGGTTGTGCCAATGTTTTAAATTTTACAGAATCATTTGCCCAATTTTCGGTTTGCTCGTTTAAATCAAGGTACATTCCGAGTTTCCAAAGTTCTGGAAATTCTTGATGGTGCAAATCAACTTGAAAACTGGCTTCCAAGATGGCACTTGGCCCGTCAGATGCGCCTGCACCATAACTCACTGTTACTTCCCAAGGCACTGGAATAATAATAATTTCTGATTGTTCGGCAGTAAATGGTAATCCGAAAATAGATTCGTCTGCTAAACCTGGTTGGCTTGGGTCAAAAGTTGATATTATATCTTGTTTGGTCATAAGTTTGATTTTTCGATTGTTTGATTTTTCGATAATTCGAAAAAGGACTTAATATTATTTGATGATTTGTTTTTTTGCGATTTGATTAGCGGATAATTCGACATTTCGAAAAATTGAATCATCCAAAAATCGAATCATCGATTATTATAATTTGGCTTTTAAATAAGACATAAATTTAGAAATCATTTGGATATTTGTTTCTAATTGTTTTGATAAATCTTGAAGTGTGTTATCATCAATAAACTCTAAATTATTCGAAACCAGTAACTGAGTTTCCATCTCAAAACAAGAGCCTAAGGTGGTTTCAAGAAAAACTAAAAATGTTTGTCAGATGATTTTGCTGATCCTTCTGCAATATTAGATGGTACAGAAACCGATGCTTTACGCAATTGACTTACTAAATTGAACTTTTCTTCAGATGGAAACTTTGCAGTAACTCTATAAATAGGTACGCAAAATTTTACGCTTAACTTCAATATTTCTAGATCATTGTAACGTTGCATAATAGTTTTTTTAATTGTTAGATTTTTGATGATTTGATATTTTACGAATTCGAATAATCCTAAATTCGATAAATCAAAAAATCGAATTATCGAACTATCCCTTCCTTTAAAATCTGCCCAAACCTGAACATATCTTCGAACGAACAATATAACGGAACTGGTGCAAATCGGATTACATTGGGTTCACGCCAATCGGTTACTACACCGTTTTTCATTAAATATTCGAATAAACTTCGCCCTTCACCGTGAAAAAAAACTGATAATTGACAAGCACGTTCTTCCTGATTTTGAGGTGTAATAATTTCGAAATGACCTTTAACTTCCTTATCAATTTCGTGTAGAATAAATTCTAAATATGAGGTTATTAAATTTCTTTTTTGAATGATTCTATCCATTCCTATTTCGTCAAACATTTCAACTGAAGCTAAATAGGGCGCAAGTGAAAGAATCGGTAAATTGGATATTTGCCAACCATCGGCACCGTGAACTGGATCAAAATCTTGTTCCATTTTAAATCTTCGTTCTTTGTTATGTCCCCACCAGCCAGCGAATCTAGGCAAATCTGAATCAAAATGATGGCGTTCGTGAATAAAACAACCCGATGCGTTTCCTGGACCAGAATTCATATATTTATAAGAACACCAACTTGCAAAATCGACATTCCAATCGTGCAATTCAAGTTTTATGTTTCCGGCGGCGTGTGCCAAATCCCAACCTACTTTTGCACCTTGTTTTTGTCCTGCTTCGGTAATTGTTTTAATATCAAAGACTTGACCTGTGTAATAATTTACACCACCAATTAAAACCAATTCCAATTCGTTGCCAATTTCATTAATTTTAGCTAAGATATCTTCTGTTCTCAGATTGTGTTCGCCATCTCGACGTTTTAACTCCACAATTGCATTTTTAGCATCGAAATTTAAACTTCGAGAATGAAAATCGACTTGCGATTGAAACATATATTGGTCAGAAGGAAATGCTTTTTCTTCGCAAATAATCTTGAATCTTTTTAAAGTTGGTCTGTAAAACGAAACCATTAATAAATGCAAATTTACGGTCAAAGTATTCATTACCGTTACTTCCGATGGTTTAGCACCAACAATTTTCGATAGCGGTTCAGCAAATCGTTCGTGGTAATCCCACCAAGGTTTTTCGGCATAAAAATGACCTTCAACAGCCAAATTTGCCCAATCATTCATAACTTCTTCAACATATTTTTTGGTTCGTTTTGGTTGCAAACCAAGGGAATTTCCTGTAAAATAAATTACGTTTTTGTTGTTATGTTGCGGGAAAATAAATTCGTCTCTATATTTTGATAACTCGTCTTGAGAATCAATTTTTTTGGCAAATTCTAAGTTGTTTTCGAAAATCATTGTTTTAATTTAATTTGTTTGTAAAAATATAAAAAAGAAAATAGATTTTTATTAAAATAATATTTTGATTTAAATGATTTTTTTTTGCGAAAGGGATAAAAGCGATATCCTTTTTGGTCTCGTTTTTTCAACGAGACCAAAAAGATTTAGCGGTTAGCCCGACCCCGATTTTTCTTCGGGGTTTCGCCTAAAATATTATAAAAATTGATGATTTGTAAGAAATAATAATTATTTTTGCCGAATACATTTTTCTATGCAAAATCCTTTAAAGATTGCTGTTGTTGGTTCAGGTTTAGTTGGTTCGTTATTGTCGATTTATTTGCGAAAATCAGGTCACAAGGTTCACGTATATGACAGAAGTCCCGACATTCGAACGATTAATTTTTCGGGTCGATCAATCAATTTGGCGATGTCAAACCGAGGCTGGAAAGCACTTGACGATGCTGGAGTGGGAGAGAAGGTTCGCGATATTGCTATTCCGATGGACAAACGAGCCATTCATTTAGTTAATGATTTGGTTGAGCAACAATATGGAAATAATGGCGAAAATATTTATTCGATTTCTCGTGGAGTTTTGAATAAAAAAATGATTGATTTGGCTGAAGAAGCTGGAGCAGAATTCTTTTTTGAGCAAAAAATTTGGGATGTTTCGATGGCTGATGCAACTTTGCATATTGGCGAAACCGAACGTGGCCAATGGCATGAGGTGAAATATGATATGGTTTTTGGTGCTGATGGTGCGTTTTCGAGAATAAGACATCGAATGCAGCGACAAAGTATGTTTAATTATTCGCAGGAATTTTTAAATACTGGTTACAAAGAGCTTCATATTCCAGCAAATGCTGATGGTTCGCATAAAATTGATAAAAACTCGTTGCATATTTGGCCAAGAGGAAAATATATGTTAATTGCGCTTCCAAACCTTGACGGAAGTTTTACGTGTACACTTTTTATGCCTTTTGAAGGAGAAAATTCGCTAGAATCATTGAAAACGAATGAAGATGTGAAATTATTTTTTGAGAAAAATTTGCCAGATACGATAGACGTTATTCCAGATTTGGTTGAAGATTTTTTTAAGAATCCAACGAGTACTTTGGTTACAATGAAATGTTATCCTTGGACTTTCGAAGATAAAGTTGCTTTAATTGGCGATGCTTGTCATGCTATTGTTCCGTTTTATGGACAAGGAATGAACGCTGGTTTCGAAGATATTTCTATTCTTCAAGAAATGATTGAGAAATATGGCGACGATTGGAAAATGATTTTTTCGGAATATGAGAAATCTCGTAAACCCAATGCCGATGCAATTGCAGAACTTTCGTATAGAAATTTTATGGAAATGAGTTCGAAAACTGCTGATCCAAAGTTTTTATTACAAAAGAAAATCGAAAAACATTTCTCTGAGAAATATCCCGAAAAGTGGATTCCTTTATATAGCAGAGTAACTTTTTCGACAAGACCTTATTCAGAAGCATTGGCGATTGGCGATTTTCAAGAAAATATTATGCAAGAAGTTTTAAAAATGGAAAATATTGATGCAATATGGAATTCGATAGAAGTTGAAAATAAAATTTTGCAACTTTTAGAGAAATAAAAAAGGATTTAAGTCTATTAAATCGTAAAAAATTTAAATGAAGTGGTTTAAACTTTTTTCAATTGGCTGCAAAATTGTCTTTTTGCCCCATATTTCAGATTTTTTTTATTCGATAGCGATGCTATCCAATAAAA
>JAYVBR010000521.1:0-2274 GCA_043750395.1 Bacteroidota bacterium
TGCAATTGCATAAAAAATCCTAATTCGTTCGTGCTGGTCTTGTTGTGATTTTTCAAATATTGTATTCCAATTGCAACCCTCTACTTTGAGCATATCGCAAATTCGGATTGCTTGATATATAAAATCTTTGACTTCTTCTTGATAACGACTAAACTCTTCTTGATAAGATAAAATGCGGTCAGAATTATAACTTTCTGACAATCTTCCTTTGATAATTTTATCTAAAGAATGATTAAAAAGTGCTGAATCTTCTGTCATTTTCTCATAAGTTCGAACGCAAAGAATATTTCCTTTCTTGAATTGTTCGACTTTATTTTTTGATGGATAGCTTTTATTAGAAACGTGTTCCAAATAAATATTGGCGTCTTCAATATAAAAGTCGGGTTTAAAATCGAAATCTTTAATGTTTATTTGTGGTTCATATTGGTAACCTATGCTATGTCGAAATAACCAATCTGCAATAAATTGCTCAGATTTAGATCGAACTTTTTCACCACGAAGAGTAGTATATATTTTTCCGTCTGGATATAAATTAAGGCTTTTAAACTTTTCGGTATGAATTTTATCAACTACAAAATCTAAAATGTATTTTTTCAATGTCAATAAATAATCGTTTTTTTCGCATTCTCGAATTAAAATTTTATGAAAAACCTCGAAACTTGTTTCTGGTGCCGAGAAAGCCAACATAGGGTCGTCGTCTTTTTTCTTATCTTCGGATATTATCTTGAATTTATTATCAAATTCTTTTACGCCATAATTTTGCATTATTTTGTAACAAAGACTATGAAAAGTACGAATGGTTATATTTTCTATCCACTTGAATTTTTTAATATAAAATTGTCTTTGTCTATTTTTTTCGGCAATTTGCAATTTTTTATCAAAAATAATTCTTTCGTATTCTCCTGATTTATCTGCATCGATAATCAATCTGTCAATCATTTCATTGGCAGCATTTTTCGTGAAAGTAATTGCAAGAATTTCTGATGGTTGTACTTTTTTCTCTTCAATTAAATACTTTATTTTTTGCAATAATGTTTTAGTTTTGCCCGATCCGGCACCAGCCAATACCAAAATTCGGTTTTGTTCTGCTTTAACCGCTTCTATTTGGCGGTCATTTAGTGTATCGAAAAGTGTAAGTTTTTCCAAAATTATTTACTAAAAATTATTTATTTATAATTATAATAAGTAGGCAAATTTATTTTTCCATCAAATATTTTTCCAAAATAGAATTATTAGCAATAAATGGTTCTAATTCTTTAAAGCTAAAAAAAATATGCGGTTCGCCAGCAGCAAATCCAAGTAATTCATAAGGCGCATACGAAAAAACGATTCCTGTTGGCAAAATAAAAAACTTGTTTGACATCGAAATTTCGTTTTCGCTTAAAATTCCATCTGCAAAAGTTTCTTTTATTTCTTTTTCATAGAAAGTTTTAAATTCTAGTGAACCAATATTTAAAATTTCATTCAATTCAATTATTTTTCCGGTTTCTACATTAAAATTTTGATAATCGGTAACCATCATTCCGTGTGCACCACCAAGGAAAGTATATGAATAACTCGAAATTGTAAAGATATAATCATCAATAAAAACTGGCGAAACGTTAGAAAGTGTTTCTGATGAATAACAATCTTCTTCTAATTTTGAACCATCAATTTGAAATTCGTGTTTCCATTTTTTATAATTTTTTACATCTAATGAATCTGTAAATAAATATTTTAATTCGTTTTCAATTTTATCATATTTTTCAGTATTTGAAATGATTTCTGCTAAAAAAGTATAATTTCTATGCGGAACAAATTTGTGCATTGCGTCGCCTTTTTCAAACTCAATTTTACAATCTGATAATGAGTAATTTATTTCATCGAAACACTTGTAACTAGGAAAAATTATACTTGGTTTTAATTTATAAACTTTACCATTAAAAGTACAATCCAAATACATATTTTGTTTCGAAATGTTAAACATTTTTAGTTTACAAATTTCATTAGTTCTATTTTCACCTGCATAATAATCAGTTACAGTCGCAACTTTATAATTATTTTGTTTGTCTTTTTCAAAATAACAACCAAAAATTTCATTTCCTCCTTCAATATAAACCGACGCAGATTTTTGATATTCTCCATACTCACCAGTTAAAATATTTGTTAAATGAACTTGAATTTTTTTATTTTCAATCAACCCATCAAACGAATAAATAAATGGACTTTCAATTCGAATTGTGTCACCATTTACTACAATTGTATTGGCGTCTAAATCATAAATTAAATTTTTTT
>JAYVBR010000522.1:0-2272 GCA_043750395.1 Bacteroidota bacterium
AACGAAGATTTATTTATAACTATTTAATTAATAAAAAATAAAACATTTAAAATGAAGAATTTAAAATCAATTGCAATTGCATTATTTATGATTGTTTCAATGACAATAAATGCACAAAATAAAAAAGTAGATGCAGCAAAAAGCTCAATTACTTGGGTTGGTAAAAAAGTAACTGGACAACATTCAGGCACAATTAATGTAAAAGATGGAACTCTAGTTTTCATCAAAAATAAATTGAAAGGCGGAACAATTACTGTTGACATGGCATCTATTAATACAACCGATTTAAAAAAAGGAGAAGGAAAAGAAGATTTAGATGGACATTTAAAAGCCGATGACTTTTTTGGAACTGCAAAATATCCAACCGCTAAAATTAATTTCAAATTAATTTCTGATAATGGGAAAGGAAATTACTCAATTTCAGCAGATATGACCATTAAAGAGGTAACAAATACAATTAAATTTGATTTAATCGTAAAAGGTAAAACCGCAACCACTACTTTTAACGTAGATAGAACAAAATACGGTATTAAACACGGCTCTGGAAGTTTCTTTGAAAATCTTGGTGATAAAACAATTTCTGATGAATTTGAACTAAAAGTTGCTTTGAAATTTTAATTTCAAACAATATTTATTTAAAACCTCGAAATTTATCGAGGTTTTTTTTGTTTTAAGAATTCAGCAAAAAGTCATTAAAATCAATACTTAAAGTATTTTTTAAAAATATTAACAAAAAATTAACGTGCATTTCATCGATTTTATTTGCATTTAATCCGAAAAAGTATTTATATTTACACCATCAAAAATAATTAATCTATTCAGTTATGAAAACAAATTTTATTTTAGCGCTAAGTTTATTATTTACATTCAACACTTTTTCACAAGATGCAAAAGGATTAATCGGCGAAGAGAACTGGTTCCAAAACTGGACAAATTTTAAGCCTGCAACTACAGAATATAAAGAATCAACAATTATCCTTTCTGGAACAATAAACGAGAACACAACGTTATATAAAAAAAATGTTTATAGAATAACTGGAAATGTTTATGTTTCGAAAAATGCAATATTAACTATCGAACCAGGAACAGTTTTAAGAGGCGATCAAGAATCAAATGGTACTTTAATAATTACTAAAGGATCAAAAATAATAGCAGAAGGACTTGAAACAGATCCAATTGTTTTTACATCTAACAAAAATACAAACGAAAGAAAAGCTGGAGATTGGGGTGGTATAATTGTTTTAGGTGATGCTCCAATTAATAAATTTGGCGGAATAAGCGTCTTAGATTTTGGATTAGATCAATCAATATCAGTTTATGGTGGACTTGATGAAGCGAGTGATTCTGGTGTTTTTAAATACGTAAGAATTGAATATGCTGGTAAGAAACTTAAAAACGGAAAAGAATTTAACGGACTTTCACTTGCAGGAGTTGGTAACTTAACAAAATTAGATTTTATTCAAGTAAGTTTTTCTAATGATGATTCTTTTGAATGTTATGGAGGAAATGTAAATTTGAATAATCTAATTTCATACAAAGCAACCGATGATGATTTTGATTTTACTCAAGGAACGCAATGCTCAATTAAAAACAGTATCGCAATGAGATATCCATTTGTTTCTGATGCTTCACAATCCAGAGCTATTGAAATAGATTCTTATGACAAAGTTGAAAATATGGATTTCACTAAAAATATGACTAAAATCAATGCAATCAATGTCGTTTTAGCAAACAATGAAGAAAATTTAACTGAAGGATTAATAAGAGAAGCAATTTATGTAAAAGACAAAAGTAATCTTAGTCTTGACAGATGTGTTATTACTGGATTCAACAGCGCAATAGTAATTGCAGAAGGTGCATTAAATAAAGTGAAAGACATCGAAAATATAATTTTTAAAGATTCAAATATCAATAATTGTGTGAAATTTTTAGAGTGCGAATACAACGGAAATTCTATCAACTCAGATCACCAAAATTCTAATTATTTTATTAATAATCAAATAACTAAAATTTCAAATACAGAATTGTACAGAGAATTTAATATCAAAAAAAATCCTGATTTTAGATTAAGAGGTAGTTCTAACTTTGCATTTTCAAAATAAAGATTTACAAATATTTGTTTTAAAAGGTTTATCAGGGATGGTAAACCTTTTTATATTTTAGAAGTGGTTTACACTTTTTTCAATTGGCTGCAAAATTGTCTTTTTGCCCCATATTTCAGATTTTTTTTATTCGATAGCGATGCTATCCAATAAAAAAAATCCAAAATCTG
>JAYVBR010000523.1:0-2271 GCA_043750395.1 Bacteroidota bacterium
CTTTAAAGTTTGCCTAAAACCCCAATTGCGCCAAACCGCTGTTAACTGCCGTTTTTATTCAAGGTTCATTTTTTTTAAATTCATTACTTTACACCATTCTTTTACTTCTAATGGTTTCCATTGTTCATTTTTATAAACACTATTTATATAATCGTATAATTCTTTATTTAGAAAAACTAATCTTCCGTCATTTCCTCCAGAAGCAAGATAAATTCTTTCTTCAATTTTTTGTTTTTCAAATTCTGCATTTAGTATTTCTGCAAATCTCATCGCAACTTCGCCCCAACCATTTTCTGTAAAATTTTTAAAGATTACATATTCAGTTCCATTTAAGTTTATTCTGTGATTTAACCATTTATTTTTTTCGTCCCATTCTTCAAAATGGTTTTCAACATTACATTTAAAATTTATTTTTTCAAAAGTTGGTTTCAAAGTTTTTAGCATTTCTGTAAATCCTCCTTGTTCATATAAATCTTCTCCATCACAAATATAATATCTATAATCTTCGGGAATTCCAGTTTCATCATCCCAAATAGAAACAATTTCATTTTTTGGATCATAAAACTCAATAAAATTCAATTTTAAACTTTCTATGTTCTTTTTTTCGGCATATTTGAAAAAACCAAGTTCTTCAATTTTGTTTACAATTTTTTTTGCTTCGTCTAAATTATAAATAACTTTACTTTTTTCAACTTTTTCAGTTTTGTTTTTCTTATTCGAACAATATGTTGTGAATAAAGCAACAAATAAAAGAGTTAAAAATAATGGAATAATTTTCATAATAATATCGTTCATTTTTGGTTACGTTTTTTGTCGGTAAAATGGCAGTTAACGTTCCGCCGCTTCTCGTCAGTTGCGAAGTTCGGAACTTTATATTTTCTGTTAAAGATAAAAATTCTTGCGAAACGTGAACGTGAACTTACCACAAAATTCGCAATTGCGAGAAACGGCTGTTATCGGAATTATATAATTGCAAGTTCTTAATTGCACTTAAAGTATTGTATATATTGACTTTATAAAAATTGTAAGATAAAAATAATGCAATTAAAAGCATCGAAATACTTGTTTTGTTGTACCAAATGTTATACCTTCGTACTGCGTTGCGTCAGTTTGAAAGGCTAGTATTTACAAAGGTTTCACTTGTTTGCATCGGAATACAAATATAGTACAACATTTCTAATTTCCTATTATTATGGCTTCTATTAAACTAATTTTAAGAACACATCAAGCAGACCAAACTGGTCATTCTCCGCTTTATATCCGAATTATAAAAGATAGAAAAACGAAATTTATCACTGCTGGAGTGAAGCTAAAAGAGAACGAGTGGGATGAAACAAAGCAGAAAGTAAAAAAGAACCATCCGAATAGTGCTAGAATGAATGCGTCATTATCTCAAAAAATTGCAGATGCTGAAGGACAAGTTGCAGACTTGGAACGCAAAGTAAAAACTATTTCAATCAAAAAGTTAAAAGAAGCTATAAAGGGAAAAGAAGTACCAAACTTTTTTGAATATGCTTATGCTCGTTGTGAGAAAATAAAAGGTAGTGTTTCTTTCGGAACTTATAAAAATTATACACTTTACACCAAGAAATTTGAAAATTATGTGGGTAGTAAGGATGTTTATTTTGATGATATTACGGTTTCGGTTTTAAAGGATTATATGGCGCATATGGGAAATGTTTTAAAAAATGGAGCAACAACGCAACGTTATTCAATAATGATTTTGGCTATAATGTTCAAAGAAGCCATCAAAGAAGATATTATTCCAGAATATATGTACCCATTCAATAAACTGACATTAAAAAAAGATACTGAAAAAAGAGTGTTTCTAAACAAAGACCAAATCGAGATATTAACCAATTTAGAGCTAAAAGAAGGACGAAAAGCGGATTTATGGAGAGATTTATTCCTTTTCTCAATTTATGCAGGAGGATTAAGATTTAGCGATGTTATCGAATTACAATACAACAATTTCAACGAAGAAGAACAAAGAATTAAAAAAGTAATTCGCAAAACAGGAAGATTGCACCAGTTTAAAATCGGCAAAGTGGCACTTGATATTTTGAATAAATACAAAAAAGAAGATGCAAAGCAAGATGATTTTATATTTCCAATTATAACGGATAAAACCAGCTATAACAAAAGCGAAGAATTAAGATATTTTATATCACAAAGGGAAAATCATTCCGCCAATTTCCAACTCAACCGAATGGGAAAAAAGTTGGAACTACCGTTTCCACTTTCGTTCCATTTATCGCGACACAGTTTTGC
>JAYVBR010000524.1:0-5289 GCA_043750395.1 Bacteroidota bacterium
TGTCCATTGTGTTTTCCATCAATAAGAGCAGTTCCATTCCAATAAACCATATCATTGTTATTGTTCATTGCGCCAGGATCGCCAAAACCGCCAAATGTAACTGCAAACCATCTATCTATTGGACCAGCAATTAATATTGTAGCCAATTGTGTTGAATTGTCCAGAGTAATTCTAGTGTACAAACTTGCAAGAATGTTAACTATTCCAGTTGTTTTAGTTTGAGAAAATCCAAAACAAGCAACCATTAATAAAGTTAAAAGAGTAATTTTTTTCATAGTAGATTTTAGTTTAATTTATTGATATTTATTTTAAAGCATTTATTGTTGTTTCTATTCCAGAAAAAACTGCAAATTCAAATGCAGTTTTTCCATCATTGGTTTTTAACGTTTTGTCAGCATTGTATTTTAATAATAATTTTATTAATTCGACATTGCTATTTTGTGTTGCCAAGATTAAAGCACTTGCTCCACTAGCATCTACCAAATTTGGATTGGCTTTGTTTTCCAGCAACAATTTTACTAAATCAAATTGATTTTTGTAAGTTGCTCCCATTAAGGCTGTTCCCATTCCTGAATTGTAATTTATATCTTTTACATTAGCAATCAAAAATTTAGCAACTTCAATATTACCACGATAACAAGCCAAAATCAAAGTGCTAGATTGGTTTTCGTTTAACGAATTGATACTTGCTGGATTGTTTTTAAAAGCCGTTTTCATTTCTTCTAAGTTGCCAGTTCTTGCAATATCAAAAATAGATTTTTCTTGAGCATTTACTACCAATGCTAAGAAAAGTAAAATGATTGAAATGTATTTTTTCATTGTTATGTTTTAATATCACAAATATATAATAAAATTTAATAAGTTGTACAATCAAATTCTAATCGAAACGCATCGAATTCTAAATCAACTTTAAAAAATAAAACAAGTTAGCTTACATTTGTTAAAAATTTAGAATATTTAATTTACCTTAACATATAAGTCACATAAGTAAATATAAGGTTGTTTAGTTTAAAATCAAGTTTATAAAATTCGCTTAAATTCGCTTAAATGACTTATATGTTTTATAAATAAAAAGAACTTGATTGTTTAAAAACCCAAAATAGTGAAAAATAAAATTTCTTACCTATATATAGGCTTACTTGTTTTGATGCAAAATATTTGTTTTTCCCAAAATAAAGCTATTGACAGCCTAAAAAGAGTTTTGAAAGTTGCCAAAATTGACACGACCAAAGTTAATGTTTACAACAATTTGGCTAACGAGTTCAAGAATATCAATCCAGATTCGACAGCTTTTTATGGCGCTAAGGCAAATGATTTGGCGGTTAAAACCGAATACGATTTCGGTCAAGCCAATGCTGCAATGAATATCGGAAACTCGAATATTATTTTGAGTAATTATCCAAATGCTTTACTAAACTTCGATAAAGCGCAAAGAATTTTTAAAGATTTATTATCAAATAATCCAAACGACAAGAAACTTAAAAATGGGTTGGCGCGAGCGTTCGCATCAGCTGGAGTTGCGAATTCTGAAATTAATAATTATGCCGAATCGATATTGAATTACCAAAAAGCTTTAAAAATTTATATTGATTTAAACGATAAAAAAAGTATTTCTAAAGTTTTGAATAACATTGGTGTTGTTTACAAATCAATGAAAAACAATCCAAAAGCTTTAGAATATTTGCAAAAAGCATTGAAAATTCAGCAGTTAAATGGAGAAGAAACTGTTGCTGTAACTTTGTCTAATATTGGAAATATTTATTTTGAAATGCAAAATTATAATGCTTCAATTTCTTATTACCAAAAATCAGAAAAATTATTCAAAACTATTGATAATGTTAGAAATTTTGCTTTGCTAAACAGTTATCTTGGAGATTATTATAAAAAGACAAATAACAATTCTAAAGCTTTAGAATATTACAATAAAGCTTTAAAATCTTATAATGAAATTGAGAATACTTTTGGTGTGTCTTTAGTTTTATTCAATTTAGGACAAATGAGTTTTGATGCAAAAAAATATTCCGAGGCTTTGCCATTGGCATTGAAATCATTGCAATTGGCTAAACAAGTTGGCGCAATTGATCAAACAATTTTCTCTGAAAAATTAACAAGCGATATTTATTTGAAACTGAATAATCCAACAGAATCGTTCAATCATTTTAAACAATACATAGTTTATCGCGACAGCTTGAGCAATGAAAATAACAGCAAAAAATTTGCCGAAGCCGAAGCCAATTTTGAATCAGACAAAAAGAATTCGTTATTGCAAGAACAACAAAAACGCAACAAACAATTAACTTTGTTCGCAATAATTGGTAGCTTGTTGTTGTTGAGTTTGATATTTGTAATTTACAACCGAATGCAAGTTAAAAAACGATTGACTTTGCAAAAAGAAGTTGCCGAATACGAACAAAAAGCACTGCATTTGCAAATGAATCCTCATTTTGTTTTTAACTGCTTGGGTTCGATTTCGAGTTTTATTGTCCAAAACGGAACCGATTCTGCAATTAAATATCTAACGAAATTTTCTAAATTAATGAGATTGACATTAGAATATTCCAAAAATTCACTTATTCCAATCGATAAAGAAATCGAAGGGTTACAAAATTATTTAGAACTTGAACAATTGCGTTTCAACCAGAAATTCGATTTTTCGATAACCTCAAATCCTGATATTGAAGACGATATGGCTTTGCCACCATTATTGATTCAACCATTTGTCGAGAATGCAATTTTGCACGGAATGGTTCCAAAAATTGGCAATGGTCGCATTGATATAAATTTTGATATTACCGAAAATAACCTAATTTGCACCATTACCGATGACGGAATTGGTTTGACAAAATCGAAACAATTAAAAGAAAATTCGGTCAAAGCGCATCAATCAATGGCGTTGGAAATCACAAAAAAACGTTTAGAAATGATGGAAAACAGTTCAAACAATAAATCTGAATTAAAAATAGAAGAAATTTTGAACAATAATAACGAAGCAATTGGAACAAAAGTAGTTTTGAATTTGCCGATTCAATATATAAAGCCCACCCAACCCTCCTAAAGGGAGGGCTAAAAAAAAGTACAAAAAAAATTTATAAACTAAATCGAGAGTCCCCCCATCGGGGGTTAGGGGGCTGATTTTTATGATAACAGCAATACTTATAGACGATGACAACAACCTACGCAACGGAATGCGGGCAATGTTGCAGCGCCATCAAACCGAAATTGCAATAATCGGAGAAGCCGATAGCGTAAAAACTGGAATAGAAGCTATTGAAAAATTGCAACCGCAAGTTATTTTCTTGGACATTCACTTGACCGATGGCACTGGTTTTGACATTTTAGAGCAAGTTTCGGGAAACAAGTCGCACATAATTTTCATTACAGCTCACGAACAATATGCGTTGAAAGCTTTTAAATTTTCGGCTTTAGATTTCTTGTTGAAACCTGTCGATCCCGAAGAATTAGCCAAATCGATTGGAAAAATTTCGATGGCTTTGCAAAAAAATAATTCGACCGAACACATAGATTTATTGTTAGAAAACATTCGTCGAAAGGTCGATAATTTTAAAAGAATTGCGCTTTCGACTTCAGACGGGATTCATTTATTCGAGATTTCGGATATTATTCGATGCGAATCTAATGACAATTATACTCAGTTTTTTATTAAAAATCACAAACCTTTATTGATATCAAAAACCTTGAAAGAATATGAAGAATTATTGACCGAACACGGTTTTGAACGCATTCATCAATCGCATTTAATTAATTTGGCTTACTTAAAATCGTATATAAAAACCGATGGTGGCTATGTGATTATGGCAGATAACAGCAACATTCCGATTGCGCAAAGAAAACGAGAACGATTGCAGGAGTTGATAAGAACGCTTTAGAGAATATAAGTTAAGCTTTATTTGTCATTCCGACGAAGGAGGAATCCCACTTTTGTTGCTCAAGATTGTTGAGATTCCTCCTTCGTCAGAATGACAAATTAATAAAATTATTTCAAATTAATGAAATTGCAATTAAGAATCGAAGTAAAAAATTTCAAAATAAAAAATAAAAATTATTTTTAACAGATTATAAATATAAAGATTATGAAAAATATTTTACTAATAATGTTGATGGTTACAGGATTTGGGTTTGGGCAAATTGTCAATATTCCTGATGCGAATTTTAAGGCAAAATTAATTACATTGGGAGTCGATACTAATTCAGATGGAGAAATTCAGTTTACAGAAGCTTTAATTCCAACTATTCTCGATGTATCTAATTCAAATATTGCCGATTTAACAGGTCTTGAGACTTTTACAAATTTAACAAATTTAAATTGTAGCTATAATAATTTATCACAAGTTGATGTAAGTAATATTGTGGGAGATAATTTTAACTTTAGTAATAATCCAAATTTAGAATATATCAATATGAAAAATGGTGTTGCAAATAGTTGTTTAACTTTATTAATGTTAGGTACAGACTATATTTGTTCTATGTTTTTAGGTTTACCAAATTTGAAGTATATATGTGTTGATGAAGGAGAAAATATTAATTGGAATATACAACAGGCAAATATTAATATAGGAAATTTTTGCTCCTTCAACCCAGGCGGAAACTATAACACAATCACTGGAAAATTAAAATTCGACAATGGTTATAACGGTTGCGACAATGCTGACCCAATTGCTAAAAACATAAAAATTAATATTAATGATGGAACCAATAATGACAACACTTTTACAAATAATTCAGGAACATATAATTATTATGTGCAACAACCCAATTTAACAATTACTCCAATTTTCGAAAATCCAAGTTATTTTAATGTAACTCCAGTTTCAAGCACTGTTAATTTTCCAGCATACAATAATTCTGTTGAAATTAGAGATTTTTGTGTTACAGCAAACGGTTTTAATCCCGATGCCGAAGTTGTTTTGGTAGCACTTGACCAGCCAATTCCAGGAATTAATTGTCGTTATCAAATAATTTTAAAAAATAAAGGCAATACTGCATTTTTTCAAGATGCAAAATTCAACTTCGACCCAACTAAAATGACTTATGTTTCGTCAAGTGAACCATATTACAGTCAAACTACAGGTCAAGTGACTTTTTATAATGCCGTTGCCCAAGATCCTTTCGAGGTTAGAATGTATGAATGTGTAATGCGAATAAATGCGCCAACAGAAGCTTCGCCAGTAAACTCGGGCGATATAATCAGCACATCAGCGTCAAGTTTAGGAACAGGCGACAATACACCCAATGATAATTTATCCACTTTGTCGCAAATTGCCGTAAATT
>JAYVBR010000525.1:0-5287 GCA_043750395.1 Bacteroidota bacterium
TTTTTATCTTCAAGCCCTAATATTTCATCAAACCTTGCGGCGTTAAATCCTTCCATTGGGCAAGCATCGATTTTTAAATCTGCTGCCGCATTCATTAAATTTGCCAGAGTTAAATAAGTTTGTTTTTGATTCCAAATATTAATTTCTTCATTAGATTTTTTATTTATGGCACCAGTCATAAAATCTTTGTAGCCTAATAATGAATCAATTGGCATATTCCTGGTTTCGCAAATGTTTTTAAAGAAATCATCAATATCTCCGCTATCGATTTTAGTATAATTAGCAAAAACTATCAAATGTGAAGCTTCAGTAATTTGAGATTGTCCCCAAGATGCTGGTTGTAATTTTGCTCTTGTTTCAGGATTTTCTATTATCAAAACTTTATAAGGTTGTAAACCATAAGACGACGATGTCAATCTGATAGCTTCTTTTAAAATATCTAAATCAGAATTGGATATTTTTTTTGTTGCATTGAATTTTTTGGTGGCATAACGCCAATTTTGACTTTCTAAAAAGTTGTTCATTTATTTTTATTATTGAAAAATTATTTAATTATTCTTAGTTTTTCTAGTAAATCGTTCAATTGATTTAACTCTTCATTATTTAAGTTTTGGGTAAAATAGTTGTCGTGTTCTAGGACTTTTATATCCAATTCATCGAGAGATTGTAGACCTTTTTTTGTTATTGTTATTTCCATTTTACGGCGATTTTCAGGACAAATTCTGCGCGTAACCATTTCTTTAGTCAATAGTTTATCGATTAATCTGGTTGTATTACTGTTTTTGGTCATCATTCGTTCTTGAATCAGATTCATATTAACAGTTTTGTCTTTCTGACCTCTCAAAATTCTTAGAACATTAAATTGTTCTACCGAAATTGCATAAGGTCTCAATATTTCATTAAATTTATCTGAAATAGTATTTCTTGTGAAATGAATGTTTAACATTACTTTTTTAGAAATATCAATTGGGTTTGTACTTTTTATTTCTTCTTCAATTTTCATATTTTGCTTTTTTAAATTATTAAGTAGGTTAAGTTTGTGATGTACAAATTTAATGAATAATTAATTGCTTGTATATACAAATGTGTATTAAAATTTTGTTAAAATTTTATGATTTATTTTAGTGTAATTTTTATAAATTTGAAAAAAATTAAATAAATGGATTTATCACAAGAAGATTGGACTTTAAATTTAAATGAAACCAAAAATGCAATTGTTCTCGATGTTCGCACTAATGACGAATGTTCAGAGGGAATTATTCCAAATGCTATACAAATTGATATATATAAAGGTCAAGGCTTTTTAGATGAAGTTGAGGTTTTAGATAAAACCAAAACTTACTTTGTTTATTGTCGATCTGGCGGAAGAAGCGCACAAGCTTGTGCAGTAATGAATCAATTGGGTTTCGAAAATGCTTATAATTTAATGGGTGGTTTTACAAATTGGCAAGGCGAAGTTGTTGAACCTGAAATGTAAATTATTCTTTAATAAACCGAATTGTTTTAGAACCAAACTCATTATTTATTTTACATATATAAATTCCAGAATTCAAGTTTTGAAATTGAATTGTATTGGTATTAAAACCATTTTCTGAATTAGAAAATTTATTAGTTTGAATTTTTTTGCCCATTAAATCATAAATTTCAACTGAAAAATTATTATTTTCATTTGATAAAAAATTCAATTTCAATTCATTACAATTAATAGGATTTGGAGCGATATTAAAATTAAATTCGTTTAAATCAAATTTTGAAGCAGCTAAATTTATAAATGTATTTAATTGAAAAGATAATTACTGTTAAAATTATTTATTAATATCAGGTTTTAGATTAGATTTTTTTAAACTTTTAATTTGATTTTTATAAAATTCTAATTGTTCGTCTTGAAGTTTGATTTTATCTTCTAATTTTTTTATTTTAGTTTCGTTTGTAGTTTTATAAATCGATTTTTTTTCTTCGACTAAAAATAATTTTGAATTTTCTTCGTTTTGATTATAAATATTCATATTTAATTCGAAATAAGAATTAATTCTGTCTAATTTATCAATTGTAATGTTTTTAGAACCTTTTTCCCAATGTTGTATAGTACGAATGGTAACTCCAATTTGATTAGCCAATTCTGTTTGACTGATTCCTTTTTTTTGTCTTAACTCTCTAATATTAAACATAATAATATAAAACTTTTAATAAATGCGAAAAAAAGTACGTATTTTATTTTTTTATACGAAATACAGTACATATATTTGTAATAAAATCTGAAATTAATTACGAACAAATTTACAATAATTTAATGAATGTATCTGATTTTATTTTAGAAAAAATTTTAACCGACAGGCAATTTCGTATGCAAACCGCGTTGGCACTAGGTGTAACAGAAAGAAATGTTCATATTCTGGCAACTAAAAATAGTGATAACCTTACTAAATTTGCTGCATATAAATTTTTTAGAAGCACAGGTTTAAAAGAAAAAGATATTTTTGCACCTTGAAAAATTCAAAATACACTGAAAATCGTGAAGAAAAATTTTGGGATTTTTTAACTAAAGTATTAATCGTTATAACTATGTTGTTAGTTCTAGCGATTGGATTTATGTTATTTATATAAAAAAACCGTCTTGAATATCAAAACGGTTTTTTTAAAGTGGAGCCGCCGAGAGTCGAACTCGGGTCCAAACAAGCAACCAAAAAACTTTCTACACGCTTATTTTCTGTTTAGATTTTCGACATTGGGCTAGGACAGAAACAACCACCAAACGCTTATCGTCTTAATTTCGAAATGGCACCGACGTTTTACCAAATCTAGGTTTTAATTTACGATTCACCTTGATCAGACGCTAAAAACCAGAGCTTCTGAGGTAAATCCTGCTTTCCTATCTAATAGGAGCGTGGCTAATCTTACTATGATTCAGATTATGCAGCAAGAGCGTAGTTTCCTTCGCCGTGTAAGTGTTTTGAGTCCATTTATTAACGAGAATTGACTCAGTTCTCGACGTGCTTACTTTTCAATTCGACTTGCTGTCAAAACCAGTCGACCCCTTTTTTAATTTAGAAATTTGAAATTAGTCTTCTAAAATCATAATTTTAAACTGAACTGCAAATATACATATTTTTTATTAAAACCATTTTAAAATCTATAGTTTATTATAAAATAGACAATCCAACATCTAAATTTCTAATTTCAAGTTTTAAATTTCTTAATTCTAGTTTAAATAGAGTCATTTACTTTAAACGGATAATCGCCAAAAAGCGATGCAACTCTTTTGACTTGATAAGTCGTTCTGGAGAATTTATTCGATAGGGCAATAATTGTAACTTTTTCTTTTCCTAATGAAATATATGATGATGTATTGCCGTGCCACCAACCATTATGAAAATAAAACGGTTCGCCTGTTTCCCAAACTACCATTCTGATTCCAAGACCATAATTTTTTGTTCCCTTGTGTTCATAGCTGTAACCAGCATATAATTGTTTGTTCAAATCGTCATTTAAAAAATATTTTGATCGTCGTGCCAAATCCAATTTAAGTAAATCTCTTGGTGTAGAATAAATGTTTTTATCACCATAAATGCCATCTAGAAAATCCATTGGGTATTTTGTACCATTAAATTTATATGATGGAGTTGCATTTAAACAATCTTTTTCAAAATCGAAAACATAGGTATTTTTCATATCCAAAGGCTCGAAAATCATCTTTTTCATTGCTTCGGCATAACTTAAACCAGTAATTTTCTCAATTACCAATGCTAATAATGCATAATTGGTGTTGCAATAACTGAATTTTGAATTGGTAGGAAAATCTAACGGAATTGATTTTTTTGCCAAAATATCTAAAACATCTTGGTTTTTTAAAATAATTTTTGAATCCCAAACTTTTTTATCATTTGTAAAATAGCCATAATTTTTTAAGCCACTTCTATGGTTCAATAATGTTCTGATTGTGATTGAATCAAACGGAAAAGTCGGTAAAATTGTTTTCAGTTTTTGATCTAAATCTATTTCTTTGGCTTCGACCAATTTCAAAATTGCCGTTGCGGTTATGACTTTACTTACCGAAGCAATGTGCAATGGTGTATTCTCGTCAATTTTAGTTTTAGTTGACATATTCCCAAAGCCAGCATATTTTTCGCAAATTATTTGACCATTTTTGGCAACCAAAAAACCACCATTCATTGGAGTTTTTGACCAATTCAAGTCAGCGAAACATTCAACTTGGTAGTTTTTGTTTCTAATATATTTTTCGGATAAAACTTCAAATTCATTATCATAAGGAACCATAACGGGCAAAATTCCTTTTAAAGTTTTAATATTTCTGACAATTAATTTCTCATTTTTTTTACAAGAAATACTAATTATTGCAGCAGCTAAAATAAATGTGTATATGTAGGTAGAAAATTTCATCTTTATTTTTGTGATTGGCAAATATATTAAAACTCATTTTTTGAATTTCAAATAGTTATTAAAACTTAACAACAATTTAATTTTCAATATCAATATCAAAAATCAAATTTAAAGTATAAAAACAATAATAAACTCTTAACATCTAATTTCTATTTTTTTAAATTTCAATTAAAGTAATCAGTTTTTAATTTTAATTGATTTCTTTACTATTAACGTTACATTTGTAACATATTTATATAAAACTGTTATAAAAAATGAAACTTGGAATAATAAAAGAAAGAAAAATACCAATTGACAGACGCGTTGTGTTCTCGCCAGAAGAATTATTACGTTTAAAAATAGAACACAAAGATGCCGAAATTAAAATTGAGAGCTCTGATATTCGTGTTTTTTCTGATCAACAATATTCAGAATTAGGGCTGGAAGTTGCAAACGATATTTCTGATTGTGATGTTTTTTTTGGTGTAAAAGAAGTTCCGATTGACGCATTGATTCCTAACAAAAAATATTTTTTCTTTTCGCATACAATAAAAAAACAACCTTATAATCGTAAATTATTTTTAGCAATTTTAGATAAAAATATAGAATTATATGATCACGAAACTATTGTCGATGCTCAAAATCGTCGTTTAATAGGTTTTGGACGATATGCTGGAATCGTTGGAGCATATAACGGAATTCGAGCTTTTGGTATAAAATTCGAATTGTTTAATTTGCCAAAAGCCAATACTTTAAACAATAAAGAAGAGTTGATAGTAAAATTGAAAAGACAAATTTTGCCACCAATAAAAATTGTTTTGACCGGTCACGAAAAAGTTGGAAACGGAGCAAAAGAAATTTTACTTGGAATGAAAATTAAAGAAGTTTCTGTTGAAAATTATTTGTCAAA
>JAYVBR010000526.1:0-2267 GCA_043750395.1 Bacteroidota bacterium
TATTTCGGTGATTGATGTTGCAGGAAATATATCCGATTTGAGTAAAAAAATTGAACCTCATCTCAAACCTTATTTTCTTCAATTAGGAATTGAATTGACTCAGTTTATTATAACAAGTGTAACACTACCAGAAGAAGTCACAACTCATTATGACAAAATGACCAATATGAATATGGTTTCTGATATGGATACGTTCACAAAATTCAATACCGCAAATGCAATTGGTGAAAAAGGAACGGCTATTAACGATGGCGTTCAAAATGCTGCAATGCTTGGAATGATGATGAATCAAATGAACAATCCAAACCAACAAAGTAGTCCAAAAATCGAAGACGACATCACAACAAAACTTCAAAAAATAAAATCACTTTTCGAAGCTGGATTAATCGATGAAGAAGAATTCAAGCAAAAAAAATCAGAATTACTTAGTCAATTATAAAATGAGTGACAACCAAAAATCGCTTTCGTTTATTGAAAAAATGAAACTAAAAGCCCAAAACCAGAAAAATTATGGTGGCGAAACCGAAATTAAAGGACCCGAAATGCAAGTTCGAGATTGTCCCAATTGTGGTGCGGGCAGAGCAAAAAATGAAGGTTTGACCAATTGTGGCTATTGCGGATTTGAATTTATGGCAATAAAACTAACCGATGGTTTGCACATTAAAAAAGAAGACAATTCAAAATAAAATATATGTTTGGAATTTTTAAAAATAAAGAAGAAGAAAAACCAGATTGGTTCATAGAAGCCGAGCAAACTCGTGATCGTTGGTTTGTTTTTCTAGAGAAACTAGAACAAAAATTGCAAGATTTGTGCGAAGAATCGTTGCCCGTTTTACAAGAAACATTGCGCACAGATACCGATTTATATAAACGACAATTTGGATTAATGCAATCGGGAATTCTTGGACAAATTGAAAATATACGTGAAAAGGCATATGAGACCAATGACAATAAAATAAATCATTATTTTTCGGATTTGACCAGACATATTGAGCCTAGTGCAACATTTTATAAAGCAATCTATGATTTAAAATATGAATGTTCTGATAGATATCACAAAACATTTGATGAAAAATTGCAATACTGGAGAAATAAAATTAGCAATATAAGCGAAGGTAATTTAGAAGCGAAATATCAAAATTTAGTAGATGAATATGAAAATTTAAAAGACAAATTCAACTGTTCGCAATGTGGTGCAAATGTGCCAATTACTAAAATGTATTTTATTTCGGCCTATTTGACTTGCCCAAGTTGCCAAACCCAAAACACATTTGAACCGAGTTCTGCTGCAAAAGGATTGGAACAATTAGGTCGAGAATTGGCGCAAGAACGCACGGCACATTTATTAGAAAATCACAAGCAAGAGAAAAACAAAGAACGAGAATTGTATCACGAAGCACACAATTTAAAGTTGAGTTATAACCATCAAACTGATAAAAAAACTGTTGCTCAAAAAGAACTACAAATTGCACAATTAGAACAACAACGACAAGAAAGCATTGCAAATGCACCAAAATTATATGAAGTTTATCTAAAAGCTTTTTATGATGAATGGAGCAATTTAGTACCAGATTTGACTGAGCATAACATTAAAAGACTCCAAAATGATTTGGATAGAAACTAAAATCAATTAACAACTAAAAAACTAAAAAAAATGTTTAAAAAACTATTTGACTCATTATTGGGTAACGACGAAACAAAACAAGAAAATGTGCAAAAGCAAAACAGTTCTGAAAATAAAGAACAATTTGACTATGAAGAAGAAAATGAAGAAAGTGAAGAAATTCAATTTGATTTAGAAACGCTGCACGGCACACATTATACTGAAGATGATTTTGATGCAGAAGTAGCACAAAGATCAGAAAAATGGATTGCACAAGAAAAAGCAGAAGATCCAAATTTTAGCACAAAAGATGAGCAAAACGTATATTTTAACTATCGCAGAGACGTGTATTGTGAATGGAATAATATAAACAAAGTAAGTGACGAAATTATTCGTTTTGAACACGCAAATTCAATGAAATATTCTGGCGTTGCCACTTCTGGATTTGTAAAAGCCGATGACAACAACCCACTTTTAGAACCAATTCACGGAATTTCGCTGAAAGATTATGCCGCAATGGCAGTAAAAATGAGTTCGGGTGTAGATTATTTAGAGGTTTGCAAAGTAATGGGAATTGAACCAGCAGTTTGGGAAGAACTCAACACGCTTTGGCCACAACGAATGGCAGAAGACGAAAGTTTTACGGTAACAACGCTTTACGGTC
>JAYVBR010000527.1:0-2267 GCA_043750395.1 Bacteroidota bacterium
TCTGTAAACCGAATTTTCTTGACCAATTGACAATCCTGCCAAACCTTTTGCTCCATTTTTTATATCTTGTTCAGAATAATTTCCGATTCCTAACGTGAATAATTCTAACAATTCACGACTAAGATTTTCGTTAAATTTCCCTTTTTTATTGTCAACATTGTCTAAATATTTGACTGTTGCATTGGTTATAATAATTTTTTTGGTCAATTCCTTAAAATTTCCAAAAGCATTTTCGCGTAAGATTTGATTGTGTTGAAAAATCCAGTAATTGACTTTGACTTTCTGAAAAGTTGCTACAAAATGATTGTGCCAAAAACAAGTCATTTTTTCATTCAATGGAAATTCAGTTTCTTGAATTTTGTCAATCCACCAAGCTTTCATTTCGAAATTTGTCTTGATTTCTTTTCGTAAGATTTTTATTTTATCTTCTTGACTTTGCAATTTCTTTTCGGCTTTAATAGCTTGAAATTCTTCGATAGTTTTTGGACTTTCTGAAAGTAAATCAGGAATTGAATTATCGAATTTTGCATTAAAAGATTGGTCTAAAAAAGTTTTTAAACCTAATTTTTCAATAGTTTTCGATTGTTTGTTCGAAAAACCCAAACGCAAAGACCAAAGTGTGTAATTGTTCATTTTAAAATGATTTGTTGATTGGACTTAAAAATCTATGAATGGTTTAACAATAAAACGTATTTTTTTCTGTTATATTATCAAAATCTCTTAATAATGAACATAAAAATTTTTCTTTTATTTTTGACTTTTTTTGGATGCAAACCTGAAAAGCCATTCGTCAAAAAAGATTATTCTAAACAACATTTAGAAGCCGAAAGTTATTGCAAAAACAATAATTTTAATACGGATTATTATATTTTAATCGATTTGAGTATTCATTCAGGGCGCAATCGTTTTTTTGTTTATAATTTTAAAAACAAGAAAAACGATTACGAAAAACTAACAACTCACGGCAGTTGCGATGTTTTTGAAGACAATGAAACCAGTTGGGAAAAAGCTAAATTTAGTAATAAAATCGATAGTCATTGCTCGTCGATTGGCAAATTTTCGATTGGAGAACGAGGTTACAGCAAATGGGGAATTAATATTAAATATTGGTTAAAAGGACTTGAATCAACAAATGTAAATTCAGTAAAAAGAGTTACAGTTTTACACAGTTGGGAAGCAGTTGCCGACAAAGAAGTTTTTCCAACTTATGCACCATTAAGTTGGGGTTGTCCTGCAGTTTCTAATGAATTTATGGCAATTCTAGATGTAAAACTGGCTGCATCTACTAAACCAGTTTTATTGTGGATTGTGGAATGATATTTATTTCGTTTCCAAAACAAAATTTATTGCTAATTTTACATTTTCAGAAACTTTGCTTTTTACTAAACTTGGAATTTCGATTCCGTAATCATTTGGCTTTACATTAAAATTAGAAATTGCAGTAATTTTTCCAGAATTATCCGAAAGTGAAATCTTAGTTTTTATTTTTTTTGTAATGCCGTGTAATGTTAATTCGCCTTCTAAATCATAAATTGTTTTGGTTGATGATAATTTTGTAGCATCAAAATTCAAAATTTTTCCTTTGAAAGTTGCTTTTGGAAATTTAGTCGATTCGATGTAATTTTCATTAAAATGTTCTTCCATTAACGGCACCTTAAACTTGAACGCTTTTACCAAAGCAAGTGCAACGAAGTCACCATTTGTTTGATTAAAAATGCAAGAAACTGTCTTATTGGTTGCTGCAACTTCTTCGAATGCTGGCATAGAAGCTTCGAATTTTATTTCGCCAGTTCGGGTCATTAATTTCTGAGAAATTACAGAATTTGACAAAAATAAAATAAATACAAAAGCTATTAAATTTTTCATTTTTAATGATTTTAATTCATATAACCTTGGTCTTTCCAAAGTTTGATTATGTCAATATTTTGTTGTGGCATTTTGCCCGATTGTGGCATAATATTTCCGCAAGAACCTTCAATTCTGCACAAAACATCTCCATTTGCAACTGCTTCTTTTACTTCATTATAGTTTCGTAAATACGGAAATTGATTTACAGTTCCAGGTTGATGACAACTAACGCAATTACTTGATATTATTTGACTTACATTTTTATCATAAGTTGGATTGGTATCTTTAACAAAATCAATATTAGATTTTGAAATTTCTTCATAAGTATTCGATTCGCAACTTATGAAAATTAAAATTATCAGAAATAAAAACTTTTTTTTCATAATCATTTTAATTAAAAACACGATACATATTAAATC
>JAYVBR010000528.1:0-12193 GCA_043750395.1 Bacteroidota bacterium
ATGCTGAAGGTTGCTATTTATATTCTCGACATTCGTCACCAAGTAATTTATATCTTGACAAAGCATTGGCGGCAATGGAAGGAACTGAAACCGCTAATGTTTCGGCATCGGGAATGGGCGCAATTACGCCAACTTTGATGCAATTGTGCGAACAAGGCGATCACATTGTTTCGAGCCGAACAATTTATGGAGGAACTTATGCTTTTTTGAAGAATTTTACACCAAGATTTGGCATAAAAACTTCATTTGTAGACATCACAAAACTCGATGTTGTCGAAGCTGCAATTAACGAAAACACTAAAGTTATTTATTGCGAAACGGTTAGCAATCCTTTGCTAGAAGTAGCAGATATTGCTGGACTTTCGGCAATTGCAAAACAACATAATTTGAAACTGGTTGTCGATAATACGTTTTCGCCATTGTCGGTTGCGCCAATAAAATTAGGTGCTGATATTGTTATTCATTCCTTGACAAAATACATTAACGGAAGCTCGGACACGGTTGGTGGTGTTACGTGTGCATCGCAAGAATTTATTGATAACTTAAAAAACGTAAATTCAGGCGCAAGTATGCTTTTGGGACCAACTATGGACAGTTTGCGCTCAGCAAGTGTAATGAAAAACTTACGAACTTTGCATATCCGAATGAAACAACACAGTCATAACGCGATGTATTTGGCTCAGAAATTCGAGCAAGATGGCATTAAAACGGTTTATCCGGGTTTGAAAAGTCACCCAAGTCACGAAATTTATTCAGGAATGATTAACCACGAATATGGTTTTGGTGGAATGATGACGCTTGACGTGGGTTCGCTTGACAAAGCCAATGAATTAATGGAATTAATGCAACATCGAAATTTAGGATATTTAGCTGTAAGTCTTGGTTTTTATAAAACATTGTTTTCTGCTCCTGGAACTTCTACTTCGTCAGAAATTCCTCTGGAAGAACAAGCCGAAATGGGTTTGACCGATGGATTGATTCGTTTTTCGATTGGTTTAGATAACGATATTGAACGTACTTATCTTTCTATGAAAGAATGTATGAAAAAAGTTGGGGTATTGTAAAAGTAAGATGTCACTAGATATTTTATTGGTTTTAAATTTTAAATAAAATTTTAAGTTTTAAAAACCATTAAGAATTTAATTTTCATTAGGTCGTTTAAAATCTTAATGAAACTTAATTTCTTAATGAAGTGGTTTAAGCTTTTTTCAATTGGCTGCAAAATTGTCTTTTTGCCCCATATTTCATATTTTTTTATTCGATAGCGATGCTATCCAATAAAAAAAATCCAAAGTCTGAAACAAAAATCTTAATTTTTCGCTTCAATCAAAAAAGTTTAAACCACTTCAATGGTTAATTTTTTATAATTTCTTATTTTATAAAAATTTATTTGATAAAACTCAAACTATTAATTAAAAAACCAAAAGTAAAAAAGCCCAAATTAAAATTAAATTTGGGCTTTTTTATTGCTATTACTTTTTCTTTTCGTTTAATTTTTTTTGAGTCTCGGCTTGTTCCATAATCTCATTCAATTTTTGTTTGAACTTCCCTTGTTTTTTTGGCTCTTTCAATTTATTTTCTTGAATTTGAGCGTGAATTTTGTTACTATCTACAATGTAGTTTTTAATTACAAACATAATTCCGATTGTAATTAAATTTGATATTAATGTGTACAGACTCAAACCAGAACCATAATTATTGAAGAAAACCAACATCATTACTGGCGACAAATACAACATGATTTTCATCATTTTTGCCATATCAGGCATTCCTTCTTGTGTTGGCGCTTGCATTTGGTTATCTGCAGATGTCATTTTGGTATAAAAGAAAATCGCAATCGCTGCTAAAAGCGCAAATAAACTCACGTGGTTTCCATAAACCGATGATAAAACTGGAATGTGTTGTTTCCAAGATAAAACATTATCAAACGCTGATAAATCATCAGCCCAAAGAAAAGATTTTTGTCTCAATTCAATCGCTGCTGGAAAAAACTGAAACGAAGCATACATAAATGGCAATTGAATCAATGCAGGAATACAACCAGCCATTGGGTTTACTCCCGCTTTATTGTACAATTTCATTGTTTCTTGTTGTTTTTTCATTGCATCTTTTCCGAATTTTTCGTTTAATTCGTTTATTTCTGGACGTAAAACTTTCATTTTGGCTGATGACAAAAATGATTTATAAGTTATTGGAGACATTGCAATTTTAATGATAATCGTAAAAATTATAATGGCGATTCCAAGCATCATATAATTGCTCAAAAATCCGAAAAGTGGAATGAAAATAAACATATTTATCCAACCAAAAATTCCCCAACCAAGTGGAATAATTTTCTGTAATCCTATGTTATATTTTTTTAATAATTTATAATCAGTTGGTCCAAAATATAAATTCATTTTATAATCAATCTCGCCAGCTGTGAAAGCTAACGGCAAATTGGCCTTGAATTGTTTGGTGAAAGTTGAATCTTTTTCTTTGTCAACAATTAAATTATTAGACTTGAATTGTGCTTTTTCAAATGGTGTTTTAGAAACCAAAATCGTAGAAAAGAAATGTTGCTTAAAAGCTAAATAAGTAACTTTTTTTGGATTTTCTTCTGCATTTTCGCCTTGTCCAACATAATCATCTTTTCCGTCTTCGTATTCAAAACGCAAATCGGTATATTGATTTTCATAAGAAACACTTTTTTCGTTTCGAATGGTTTTTTGATTCCATTCTAAATCTAAAGGTTTTGAGATGTTCAATGTTTTTGATAATCCCTGTGTGCGGATATCAAAATCTAACATATAATCGTTGGGTTTTAAAACATATTTATATTCTAAAAAATCGTTGGTACCAGCTTTTAATTTCATTGACAAAATTTGAACATTGCCAGATTTTGTTAAAGTTGGTTCAAAAAATAAATCTTTGGTATTCAGAATTCGGTTGTCGTTTGTTTGTAATTGAATGCTTAAATCGGCAGTATTACTTTTGATTAATTCAACCAATTGTCCTGAACTTTTCTTGAACTTTTCGAATTTTTTTAGGGTTGCATCAACCACAAATCCACCTTTATTTGAAATTTTTAATACAACCAAATCATTTTCTAATGTTGTAAAACCATTTTTAGCTGTTGGCAATGTTGCTGAATAAGCAAAATTTCCTAAAGTAGCTTTAAGTTTTTCGGTTTGTGCAGGATCATTTGAAAATGTCGTAGCTGTTGCAATCGCTGTCGAAACTGGAACTTGAATTGCTTGTTTTTTTAATAATGCTGCTTTTTCGGTTTGTGCTTTTTTGGCTTTTTCGGCAGCAATTTCTTGTTCTGTTGGTTGAGCGTTATAGAACATCCAAGCGATAATTACGAAAAGTAATGCGAAACCAATTAATGATTTTTTGTCTAGTTTATTTTCTTCCATTCTGTTTTTAAAACTTTATTCGTTTTTCTTTATTTGTGCGATTTTTTATTTTTTACCATTGCAGCGACGAAACTGACAAAAATTGGATGCGGGTTAGCGACCGTACTTTTATATTCAGGATGGTATTGTACGCCGATGAAAAAAGGGTGGTTTTTGATTTCGATTATTTCTACCAAACCTGTTTCTGGATTAATTCCTGTAGCTTCTAATCCAGCTTTTTCGAGTATATCTGCAAATTTATTATTGTACTCATATCTATGTCGATGGCGTTCGGAAATTGATGATTTTCCATAAATTTTACTTGCCAATCTTCCTTCTTTCAAATCGCATTTCCACGCACCAAGACGCATTGTTCCACCTTTGTCAGTAACCGTTTTTTGTTCTTCCATTAAATTAATAACTGGATTTTTAGTTGCTTCGTTCATTTCGGTTGAATTGGCATCTTTTAATCCTAAAACATTTCTAGAATGCTCGATTACAGCCATTTGCATTCCTAGACAAATACCGAAAAAAGGAATGTTGTTTTCACGTGCATAACGAACTGCATCTATTTTTCCTTCGATTCCACGACCACCAAATCCTGGTGCAACTAATATGCCATCAAGGTTTTTTAGTTGTTCTTCTGCCGATTTGTCATCTAAAAACTCAGAATGTATGCTTATGACATTAACTTTGGTTTCGTTGGTAGCTCCTGCGTGAATAAATGCTTCTAGGATTGACTTGTAAGAATCTTGCAATTCGACATATTTACCAATTAATCCAACGTTTACCGTATGCTTTGGGTTCTTTAATTTATGCAAAAAAGTATTCCAATTCTTTAAATCTGGTGTTGCTTTTTTTGGTAAATTTAATT
Organism: Bacteroidota bacterium; assembly: GCA_043750395.1. Classification (GTDB taxonomy): domain Bacteria; phylum Bacteroidota; class Bacteroidia; order Flavobacteriales; family Flavobacteriaceae; genus Flavobacterium. The sequence goes on from JAYVBR010000528.1 coordinate 4,252, forward strand.
TTTTAAGTGTTACAACATCTAAACCTTCCTCGAGCATCAAGTTAGGAACTTCGTAAATTGTTGAAGCGTCAATAGATTGAATAACAGCTTCGCGTTTAACATTACAAAAAAGTGCTAATTTGTGGCGTAAATCTTCCGATAATTCGTATTCGGTTCTGCAAACTAAAATATCAGCTTTTATGCCGCTTTCCATTAAAGTTTTTACTGAATGCTGTGTTGGTTTTGTTTTTAATTCGCCAGCCGCGGCAAGATAAGGTACTAAGGTTAAATGAATTACGATTCCGTTATTTTCTCCTAATTCCCAAACGAGTTGACGAACTGATTCTATATAAGGTAAAGATTCAATATCGCCGACAGTTCCACCGATTTCGGTAATAACAATATCATAATCGCCAGAATTGCCCAACAATTGCATTCTTTCTTTGATTTCGTTGGTAATATGCGGAACAACTTGTACGGTTTTTCCAAGAAATTCGCCTCGACGTTCTTTTTCGATTACCGATAAATATACACGACCAGTAGTTACATTGTTAGCTTGTGATGTAGGCACATTCAAGAAACGTTCATAATGTCCAAGGTCTAAGTCGGTTTCGGCACCATCATCGGTAACATAACATTCGCCGTGTTCATAAGGATTTAGTGTTCCTGGATCGACGTTTATATATGGATCGAATTTCTGAATCGTGGTTCGGTAACCACGGGCTTGCAATAATTTTGCCAACGAAGCCGCAATAATTCCTTTCCCTAGAGAAGAAGTTACGCCACCAGTTACAAAAATATATTTAGTTGGATTCATTTTTAGTTTGTTTTGTGTTGTTGTTTTTAGTAGTTAGTTCAAAAACGTGGCAAAAGTACAATTTTAATTGGATAAATAATCTGATTTTTTAATCATATTAAACGAAAGAATAAAAATAAAACTTAGATTTTTTAACATTTGTTGAAAGATTTAATTTCGTTTATCACATTTGTTGTCGATTGTATTGTAATAAACTGTATATTTGAATCTTAACCAAAAAACTAAAATTATTATGGACAAAAAAACACTTTCTATTATCAGTTATATTACAATTATAGGCTGGCTAGTTGCTTATTTTTCGAATAGTGAAAAGTCAACATTGGCAAAATATCATTTAAAACAATCTTTCGGATTATTTTTAATTTCAGTCGTGGTTGGAATAATTTTAGGAGTTTTACTCGCAATTATACCAATTCCGTTTATTGATAATATTTATTCTTTAGGAATTTTAGTATTAATGATTCTAGGCATAGTGAATGCTAATAGTGAAGAAGAAAAACCTTTGCCAATTATTGGGACAATGTTCGAAGATAAATTTGATTTTATTCAATAATTTTTTTAAAATAAACTCAAAATACCTGTTTGAAAATTTCAAACAGGTATTTTTATTGTTTTGGATATTTGAATTTTATATTCCGAATTAATTCTTCTAAACCATTCAATTTTAGTTCGTAAATAAGTTTTAATTGTTCGCCTAATTCTCCTTTTGGAAGTCGGTTGTTGTGAATCCAAACCATATAATACTCTGGCAAATCGATTAAATATCTGCCTTCATATTTGCCATAAGGCATTTTAGTGTGTGCGAGTTTGATTAATTGTTCTTGATTTGAATCCAAAATTATTTGTTTAATTATTCCCCCTTTGGGGGTTAGGGGGCTTACTTCCAATTTACAACAATATCTTTTTCGATATCTGGATTTAAGCTCAATAAAACTGGGCAATTCATAGCTGTTCTTTCAAGGATAATTTTGTTTTTATCAGAAACTTCGATACTCATATTCATGATAATTTCAATTTTTGCAATTTTTCTTGGTTCAGATTGCATAAATTTGGTTACTTCGACAGTCGAACCTTCAAGATTTAATTCTAAATCAGCAGATTTTATCGCCATAATCGAAATCATACAACTTCCTAAGGCATTGGCTAATAAATCTGTTGGCGAGAATGCTTCTCCTTTACCGTGATTGTCAGATGGCGCGTCAGATAGAATTGTTGTTCCTGATTGCAAATGGGTCGATTTTGTTCTTAATTCTCCTAAATAAGTTACTTTTGATGTCATTTTATTCTGCTTCTGTGATTGTTAAATCTTGGTTGTATTGCAATATAAATAGGCCTTTATTAATGTAGCCTCCTGAAACTTTTTTCGAATAATCGAATTTAGATTCAACAAGTTCCGAGGCTGAGTCAATAACTGTTTGCTCATAACTTTTGTTTTGTGACAGCCTTAACATGGTGTCAAAAGTAATGTCGAAACCACGAGTTGCATATAAACTTGGTAATATTTTATTTTTTCGTTTGAATGAATTTTCAAAAATTTTTGCATTTGTCGAGTTATTATCTCTCGAAAGCGAAGGATAAGTCATTTTCAATTTGGTCAATCTTGACAATGCAATTTCGTCGAATTCTAAAGTTGGATTGTTTTCTAAAATCACCAACCGAATGTCAAATTCTTTTAAAGATGCAATCAAAATGTTGGTTGTCGATAATATCAAATTTGTTTGCTCAGATGCTAAAATTACATAATTAATTTTATCTTTAACCAATAAAGATTTCAAACTATCGACTGATAAATTTCCTTTTGAATCGATTGTTGCAATTTTTGTATCTTTTTGATTTTCAATAATATATTTTTTAATTGCTACCTTTTTAGAATCGACGACTGCAATTATATTTCCAGATTTTTCTTGCATAAAATCGAACATTTCGTCTTTTATGAATTCGCTTGTTGGCATTGAAGAATATAAATTTTTGAAACTTTTTCCTGCGTCTTTAGATAATGGTGAAATAACAGGAACATTTTCTGATTCTAATAATTCGGCAACTTTATCAGAATGTGTTTTGTAAAATGGTCCGATTATGGCATTATAATTTTTTAAATTATTTTCGTTAACTAGATTTTCTACATTCGATGAGTTTTTGGTTTCTTTTGAATCAAGAATTTTAACATCAATATTCATTCCTAGTGTTTTGGCTGAATCAATTGCCATTAGCGCACCAGCGTAAAAATCTAAAGTCATGTTTAAGAAACCATCTTTTTTTAATCTTTTTTCTTGTCCAATTATTGAATCGCCTTCGATTTTTGCAATATTAAATGGCAATAACAAAGCCAATTGTTTTTTGGTTCCGTTTTTTATAAACCTTGATATTTCTGATTTTTCTTTTTTAAAAACCGATTTTATTGAAGTAGTTGTTGGTACTTTTATCGTCATTCCTTCTTGAACACCGTTGGTCAATTCTGGATTTATTGCAATTAAATTTTCTTGCGATAAGGTGAACATTCTAGACAATCCGTACAAAGTTTCTTGTGATTTGACAATATAATCTATGTAATCGCCAGGTTTTGGTTTTGGTAATTCTTTGATAATCACTTCGGGTTTTACTACACTTACAACGGTTTTAGTTGTATCGATTTTGGTTGGAACGGCTTTAGGAACCACAACTTTTTGTCTTTTTCCTGAAATGTATAATTTGGTTCCGATTTGCAAACCTGCAACAATTTCAGGATTCAATTTTTCAAGTTCCTGTATCGTTATTTTATATTTTTTGGCAATTGCATATTTGGTTTCTTTAGGTAAAACTTCGTGCAAAACTGTTTTGTTTTTATCGACTTTTTCGGGTTCATTTGGTTTGTATTCAATTGGTTTGGCAGCACCTTTGTATGGAATTTTGATAGTTTGCCCAATATTCAAACCAACCTCGGCAATTGATGGGTTGAAGTTTACCAAATCTTGAACCGTGATTCCATATTGTTTGGCAATTCCATAAACGGTTTCTTTAGCGGCAACTTTATGAGTTTTTATTTGTTTTGCATCTTTAGTTTGAGCAAAACCAATGTTTAAACTCAAAAAAATTAGCATTAAAATTAAAAAATATTTCATTTTGAAGATTTTTTGATGATTTGATTTTTTGTTTTTATTATTGGTATTTGATTTAAGAATTCGAAATTTCGAAAAATCGAAAAATCTAATTTTCATTTCTAATCTCAAGAATTATTGCTTTTTCGAAATCTGGTTTTTTTTCATTTATTTTATATTGATACAAAACGTCTTCTAATTTTTCTGAATATTTTGTGTAAACATAGTAAGAAAATATATTAAAATCATAAATAAATCGTGTTTCAGTTTGACCAGCAGCAATTAATTTAGATGCGAATTTATCTCTAGAATTAGCTTCGTTAAACGTGTCTAAAACCAAATAATAACCGTTTTTAATAAGTTTTAAGTTTTTTAAAACTTTGATATTAGCCGTTTTATCTTTGTTTATGGCTTCATCTTTAAGAGATTTTTTGATTGTATCTGTTGTAATTGTTTCGGGCAAATTATTCGCTTCTTTTAATTCTTTTATAACTTTTTTTTCTTGATGTTTTAATTTCAATAAAGCCATTTTATCGTCATAATCTCTGGCTTCTTCGCTATAAAATGTTGCTTTTCCGATTCTTCGTTTTATTTCTTTATTTTTTACTATTCCTAATGAATCAATTTTTGTTACTAAAATTTTATTTTTAGCATCAATTTTAGATTGTTCGTTTTGTATTTTATAAATATCATCGATTAAATTAATTCCAACTGATGGATTTTGGGATTTTACTTTTTTATTTTCACGAACTTTTTTCTTTAAAACCTGACTTTCATCTTGCTTGATTCTCTGAACTTTATTCATTATTAACGAATAAGTTTTTCTATTATCGACTAGATCTCTTTTTAATTGGTATAATAAATCATTAGTTTTTTCTGAATTATCTTCGGCATCTTTTTGAAGTTTTTTTGAGTTTTCTAAATCAGTGATTTCCGAATTTTTCAAAAGCACCAATTCATCATTCATTGTTGTAACTAACGAATCGAGTTTCGAAATCAAGATGTCTTGAATGTTTCTGTTTGCATCAAGCACCAATTTTAATTTTTCGGCTGAATTTCCTTTTACTGCATCGATTGCATTCAAATTAATTTTTAAATTATTGACTTGAATAACTTTTTGATTCATTTGTTTTTGAACATTCAATTTGTCGTTTACTTCTTGAAGTTCTATGTCTTTGGCTTTGTTTTTTTCAATTTCGACTTGTTTTTCAGCCAATGCAACCATCAATTCTTCGCTGTCGTTCTTTGGTTTTATTTGATTTTTATTGATTGCCAATTTCGTTCCTTCGTTCAAACCCGAAATAATTTCAGGGTTTTGAGATTCGAGTTGTTCAATAGAAATTCCGTATTGTTTTGTGATAGAATACTTAGTTTCTTTTGCCAAAACAATATGAAAAATGGTTTCTGCATTGATAATTCTCGCTTGTCCAGAAAGGGTTTTCTTTTTATTTGGAATCGAAATTACTTGTCCTATTTGTAATCCGTTTTTGATAACTTCGAAATTATTAAAATCTAAATCTTGAACAGAAACATTGTACAATCTGGCAATACTAAAAAGCGATTCTTTGGCTAAAACTGTATGTTTCGCAGTATTTAAATCATAAGATGGTGGATCTTCGTTTTGAATTCTAGAAACCGTTTTTTTATCTGGAATTATTAGTTTTTGACCAATTTTTAATCCGTTTTCCAGCGTTTTGATATTTGCGTCTTGAATTATGTCAACAGCAATACCGTAATTTTTAGCAATGCCATAAATGGTTTCTTTTTCTTTAACTATATGAGTTACGACTGTTTGCGCATTTGTTAAACAAAAACTTAAAAACATCAATAAAATTATAGCTTTTTTCATAATTTTTTAATTTTCAAAAACAATTTCAATTTCAATTTATAATCTCAATGTTTCATTTCTAAACAAAGATGAACTGCCGTTCATCTCTACAATTGCATTAATTCAAATTAGATGAATTGCCGTTCATTTCTACAAAATCAAAACAAAAATATTTTTTTTAGACTTTTAATATATATAATACTATTCGATAAAAGTAATTTACTATTTAAAATCATTATTGTCCGATAAAAACCAACATAAAGTCCCTATGGGACAAAATTCGAATCTTAACTAATTTACTACCAACATATAATCTCTAAGAGATATACTCCGTTAGGAGTTAAATGTTGGTAGTCAAAATGTAAGTTGCCCAGCAATAAGTGTCCCGTAGGGACTATATAAATTGACAATATAATATTTTTTAAAACTTTTATCGGACAACAATGATTTAAAATCTAATATCTGATATTTAAAGTTTAAAATTTAATATCTAATATCTAACATTTAAAAAATTTATTCCCACTCGATTGTTGCTGGTGGTTTCGAACTAATATCATAGACAACTCTATTGACACCTTTTACTTTATTTATAAAATCATTAGAGATTTTCATTAAAAAATCATAAGGTAAATGAACCCAATCGGCAGTCATTCCGTCGGTTGATTCAACAGCTCTAAGCGCAACAACTTTTTCGTACGTTCGCTCGTCGCCCATTACGCCAACGCTGTTAACAGGAAGCAAAATTGCTCCTGCTTGCCAAACTTTGTCATATAAATTCCATTCTTTGAGACCGTTTATAAAAACCGCATCAACATCTTGCAAGATACGAACTTTCTCGGGAGTAATATCGCCCAAAATTCTAATAGAAAGTCCTGGGCCAGGAAAAGGATGTCTGCCAAGCAATTCAGCATCAATACCAAGGGATGCTCCTACTCGACGCACTTCATCTTTGAAAAGCATTCGTAAAGGTTCGACGATTTTGAGTTTCATATAATCGGGCAAACCGCCAACATTATGATGCGATTTAATGGTTGCACTTGGTCCTTTTACCGAAACCGATTCGATAACATCTGGGTAAATTGTGCCTTGCGCCAACCATTTTACGTCTTGAATAATTTTAGATTCATCGTCAAAAACTTCTATAAAAACGCGACCAATGGTTTTACGCTTGGTTTCTGGATCAGAAATTCCTGCTAATTCACTAAGAAAACGTTCACCAGCATCAACTCCTTTAACATTTAAACCCATTCCTTTGTACTGATTTAAAACACTTTCGAATTCATTTTTACGCAATAAACCATTATTTACAAAAATGCAATACAAATTTTTCCCGATAGCTTGATGCAATAAAACTGCCGCAACGCTTGAATCAACACCGCCAGAAAGTCCTAAAACAACTTTGTCATCTTTAATTTTATCTTGCAAATCTTTTATACAATCTTCAATAAAAGCATTTGGAGTAAAATTTTGTGGAACTTCGGCAATTTTAACTAAAAAATTTTCTAATAATTGTTTTCCATCAGTCGAATGATAAACTTCTGGATGAAATTGAATCGCAAAAGTGGTTTCGCCATCAATTCGATAAGCAGCATTTTCGACATCGTGTGTACTTGCGAGTTTTATTCCGTTAGTTGGCAAAGTTTTGATAGAATCGGAATGCGACATCCAAACTTGAGAATTAAGGTTGATGTTTTCAAAAAATAATTCGTTCTCTTTTATATAGGTCAAATTCGCCCGACCATATTCTCGAGTATTCGATTGTGCCACTTCGCCACCAGAAAAATGAGCTAAATATTGTGCGCCATAACAAACTGCTAGCAAAGGCATTTTGCCACGAATATTGGATAAATCTGGGTGCAAGGCATCGTCTGAACGAACAGAAAATGGACTTCCGCCAAGAATTACGGCTTTGTAACTTGATAAATCGGTTGGGATTTTATCGAATGGAAAAATTTCGCAAAAAATGTTTAATTCTCTAACACGGCGGGCAATGAGTTGTGTGTATTGCGAGCCAAAATCTAAAATAAGTACGTTGTGTTGCATAAGCAAAAATAGTTTTTTAAAAAGAATTAAAAAATTAAAAGTTTAAAATTTTTAAAATTTTGATTTCAAATACATAAATTTGTTAAAAAAATTAAGACAATGAAAAATACTTTTTTAATTTTAATACTGAACATAGCAATTTTTTCGTTTTCGCAAAAGCAAAATAATAAAGAAAATTGCATTATTGAAACCAATAAAACT
>JAYVBR010000529.1:0-2258 GCA_043750395.1 Bacteroidota bacterium
AAAAAAAAAAAAACAGAAAACCTAATTATTTATTAAGTATTTTTGTTAAAATTACGTTAAATTATTAAATTTTAAAAAAACGTTTTATGTTTAAAATAAGGTTTTGTATTAAATGGCTGTCAATATAAATTTCAAAATGTGGAACGCAGAGTACACTGATTTGAACTGTTTAAAAACGGGTTTATAAAAAATAAAAAAAAATCCGCCTAATCTGCGTCATCTTTGTTCAATCATTGATTTTAATTTGGCATGAGAACAGTATTTATAAATTTGTAAAACATTTTTTCAAAATCACTCTCAATTCAATACGTTTTTTTATTTTTACAAAATGAATATTAAAAATTATTTAGATTCGACCTATCTAAAAACCGCCAAACAAGCAAAAATTACCGATTTGCAAGACATTGAAGTCGTAAAATCGTATATTCAAGAGGCAATTGACGAAAAATTTAGATTAATAATGATTCGACCTAAACACGTTTTATTGGCTTATGAAATGATTTTTAATGCTAATTCTAATCTCGAAATAGGCACTGTTATTGATTTTCCTAAAGGAAAAAGCAGTATTGAAATCAAACTCGAACAAGCCAAGAAAGCAATTCTAGATGGTGCTGACGATCTTGATTTTGTAATAAATTACAGAGCTTTCAAAAAAAAAGAATATGATTTAGTAAAACAAGAAATTATCGAGTGCACCAAATTGGCTTTGCAAAACAACAAAACCTTAAAATGGATTATTGAAGTTGCAGCATTGAACAACAAACAAATAATTCAGCTTTCGACATTAATAAAAAACGTTGTGATAGCAAATTTTAAAGAAGAAAATTATCCAAATGTTTTTGTGAAATCGTCAACAGGGTTTTATAAAACCAATGACAATTTGCCAAATGGGGCAACTTTTGATAGCATAATTATGATGCTGGAAAACGCATCGCCACTACCGATAAAAGCTGCTGGAGGAATAAAAAATATTCAAGATGCCGAAGCAATGATAAGACTTGGAGTAAAAAGAATTGGAACTTCTAACGCAAAAATTATTGCTGATGGACAATTAATATCAAATAATTATTAAACTTAAAGAAAATATTCAATGAAAATAACATTATTTATTACAGCAATTTTATTGCTAATAATAGTTTCTAGTTGCTCAACAACAGCCAAAATCGAAGCAATGAAACCAGAGCCTGACGATGCCTCACCATTGGTTTATGAAAACGCTTATTCGTATATTAATATGCCAATTTCTATTAAATTAAAAGACATCGAGAATAAAACCAATGCTTTGTTAACAGGTTTAATTTATGAAGATAACAACATTGAAGATGACGATATTGAAATGAAAGTTTGGAAACTTTCGCCAATAACCATAACCAATCTTGATGGAAAAATTAAAACCGTTTTACCCTTAAAAATTCTAGCAAAATATCGTTATGGTGTCAATAAATTAGGTGTAGATTTAAGAGACACCAAAGAATTTAATTTGAATGGTGTTGTGACATTGCTAAGCGATGTAAATCTCACGAATTGGAAAGTCAACACCAATACCAAACTCGAAAAAATCGATTGGAATGATTCGCCAACCATGTCGATTTTGGGTAAAAATATGCCAATTACTTATTTAATAAATCCTGCAGTTAGTATTTTTCGTTCGAAAATTGAAAAGAAAATAGACGAAAGCATTGCCAAATCTATGGATTTCAAACCCAATGTTTTAGATGCGCTTCAAAAAATTTGCACGCCATTCGAAATGAATGCAGCCTATCAAAGTTGGTTAAGAATTGTTCCTGCAGAATTGTACACAACCGAAGCCAAATTGATAAAAGAAAACATTAATTTGCAGATGGGAATCAAATGCAATATGGAAACCTTAATCGGAATAAAACCCGAAACCCGATTCGATAAAGATAAAATTGTTCTAAAGCCTGTATCTAAAATGCCAGAAGACGTTTCGGCTAATATTGTTGCAGTTTCGACTTATGCTGATGCTTCGCGAATTATAACTCAAAATTTTGCTGGTCAAATTTTTGGAGAAGGTTCAAAAAAAGTAACTGTTCAAAAAGTTGATATTTGGCACAAAGCGGGTAAAATGGTCATTGCTCTTGAGGTTTTAGGCAGTATTAACGGAAAGATTTATTTAATTGGTTTTCCGCAATACAATTCAGAAACCAAAGAAATATTTTTTGACCAGTTAGATTACGCATTAGACACTAAAAGTCGATTAATGCGTTCTGCCAATTGGTTAGCACAAGGTTTAATTT
>JAYVBR010000530.1:0-5257 GCA_043750395.1 Bacteroidota bacterium
AAATTTAATTGGAATCATATTATTTGTTAATACTTTCAAAAAAAGAATTTGAGACAATAGCATTATTAAATTATGAATAATAAAATTAAAATTGTACTATTCGTTCCCGATGCATTGTCGGTCAGAAATTATTTATATTCAGAATTTGTAAAAGAACTCGATAAATTAAGTATTGATGTTTTTCTATACCACAATCTTTCAAATGATACATTATTCGAAGTAACAAAACTTGATAAAAACTTCAAACAAACATTAAAAATTCCATTTTTTATAGAAAATTTCAAAGCTAGAATTCTTCGCGAAAGCATTGCTTATGCAAGATTATTAAGAAACAAAAGAGTTTTAAAAAACAAATCTATAATGTGTTTTTGGAATAGAAAAAACGCAAATTTTAAGCAAATAGTTCTTTACAGATTAGCAGAATTTATAGGTTTTGTTTTGTCAAAATCTTATAACTTAATTACAATTGCCGATTCTATTTATAAAAACGAAATTGCCAAAAGTCTACAAATTCAGCAAGTCGAAAAAGATTTGAAAGCAATAAATCCAGATTTAATTCTCAATTTGCATCCAAGAACAATTTCAAGTGCATTGATTGCAAATGTTGCCAAAAAATTAAATATTAAAACGGCAACAGTTATATATTCCTGGGACAATGTTCCAAAAGCCAGATTAATATCTAGATATGATAATTATTTTGTTTGGTCAGATTTAATGAAAAATGATTTAAACTTGTTGTATCCTGAAATTGATTTAAATCAAATTAAAGTCGTTGGTACGCCGCAATTCGAATTTTATTTTAAAAACGAATTTTTTATCGAGAAAGAAAATTTCTTTAAAAAATATGGACTAGATTGCAATAAACAAACAATTTGTTTTTCGGCAAACGATCAAACATCGCCTTATGAACAAAATTATTTCGAAGATTTATGTCAAGAATTAATTAAAATAAACGATTTAGAAAGACCACAAGTTTTATTTAGAAACTGTCCGGTTGATAAAAGCAATAGATTTGACGAAACATTAAAAAAGTACAATAAATTTGTAAAAGCTATTGCGCCCGATTGGAAAACTGACGAAAATGGTATAATTTATCCAACTTACAATGATTTTTTTTTATTGGCTAATACAGTAAAACATTGCGATTTAGTTATAAATTTAGGCAGCACAATGGCGCACGATTTTGCAGTTTTAGACAAACCATGTTTATATTTGAATTACGATCCAATTAAAAATTCTAAATATAAAGTTGTCGATATTTATGATTTTCAGCATTTTAGAAGTATGAAAAATATTCAAGCAGTAGGTTGGATAAATTCAAAAAATGATTTTATACCAAAAATTATTGAAACATTAAATTTTCCTGAAAATACTGGGAAAGACAAAATTTTTTGGTTACAAGCAATAGTAAAACATCCTTTACAAAAAAGTAGTAAAAATTTAGCCACCGAAATTTTAGCAATATGCACATCTGTTTTATAACACACGAATATCCCAAAACTGGATTTCCACATGGTGGTTTAGGTAGCTTTGTGAAAACTATTTCGCAAGAATTAATTAAAAACGGAATCGAAGTAAGTGTTGTTGGAATAAATTATGAAAATAAGAATGAACAAACTTCTGAAAATGGGATTAACATTTACAGATTAAAAAAAAATAAAATTAAAGGATTATCTTGGTATTTAAACTCAAAAGCAATCAATTATAAAATAGCAGAAATTCACAAAACCAACACAATTCATATCATCGAAGCATCAGAACTTGGTCTTGCTTTTATAAATAAAATTAAGTCAATTGATTATTTAATAAGACTTCACGGTGGTCATCATTTTTTTGCAGAATCAGAAAAAAGAGGTATTAATTTCTGGAAAGGTTTTCAAGAAAAACGTTCATTCAAAAAAGCAGATGGTTTTATAGCGGTTTCCAAATATGTAAAAACGCATACCGAAAAGTATTTAAGTTATAATAATAAAAAAGTCGAATTAATAAAAAATCCAATTAATACAAATTTATTTAAACCATTAAATACCTCAATTATTGACCATAGAATTGTTTTTGCAGGAACAGTTTGCGAAAAAAAAGGAATTCGACAACTTGTTCAAGCATTTGGGATTGTTAAAGAAAAATTTCCAAAATCAACGTTAGAGATTTATGGTCGAGATTGGTTTTTCCCTGATGGAAGTTCTTATGTTAAAATGCTTCAAGAAAAGGAGTTACCAAAGTTAGGACAGTTTGCCAATGATATTATTTTTCATGGAGCAATAGATTATAACAATATTCCTAATAAATATGCCGAAGCCGAAGTTTGTGTTTTTCCATCACACATCGAAACTCAAGGTCTTGTTGCTCCTGAAGCTATGGCAATGGAAAAAATTGTAATTTTTACTAAGTTAGGTCCTGGTCCAGAAACAATTATTAATTTCGAAACAGGTTTGCTATGTAATCCTTACAATGAAAATGATATTGCTGAAAAAATAATTTGGGTTTTTGAGAACAAATTAAAAGCAAAAAAAATTGGAATTAATGCTAGAGAATTTGTTATCAAGAAATTTTGTTTAGACAATATTGTCAATAAAAATATTGATTTTTATAAATCTTTAAAATAAATTAATTAAGATGGTTTATGTTTACGCACTTTGTGATGTTTATTACGATTCTTTTTATATTAAAGGAATAAAAGAAGTTTTTGAGAGTTATAAATTTAATTTAGATAAATTCCCTAACTTCAAACAAGGAACTTTTGCAGTAATTATCGAAAACAAAAACAAAACAATAAAAATAATAATAGATTCATTAGATACAAATATCTGCAATATAGAAACTCTAGATTGGTGCGATATTTATGCAAAAGTAAATTATAATTTTGAAGTAATACCCGAAAAATATAGTCAAAAAATTTTACCAATAGGACCAAGTTTTGGAATTAAAATTTGGAGTTTTTCTAAAACAATTTACAACGCTTTTAGAAATTATAATTTATTAAAATTCAGAAACTTTAACAAGAGAGAATTTTTTGCGAATTATTGGAGACAATATAAAAGAATGACATTAGAGAGTTATAAACCCGAAAAATCAGAAAATAATTATATTTTTTTTATAAGTTCAATTTGGAAAAAAGAAAGTCAAACTAATTCTAATCGAGCTTGTTTTATAAATGCATGTAAAAATAAAAAGTCTATATGTTTCGAAGGTGGATTTGCACCGAGAAATGATGGAGATAACTTTGGATTTGATTCTCTAACTGTTCATAAATCAATAAGCATCAAAGAATATATTTTTAAAATAAAAAAATCGGCACTTGTTTTTAACACTCCTGCGGTTACAAATTGTCACGGTTGGAAACTTGGTGAGTTTCTAGCAATGGGAAAAGTTATCTTGTCAACAAAACATTTTAATAGTTTTCCATCAAAATTAGTATCAAATCATCATCTAATTATTGTTGAAAATATAGAGAATATCGAAAATGACATAAATTTAATAATAAATTCGATTGATTTAAAAGAAAAATTAGAAACAAATTCAAGAGCCTATTTTGAAGATTATTTAGCTCCCAAAAGAGTTATAGAGTTGCTTTTAGAATCAAAAATTTTGAATAAGAAATGAAATTTGTAATCATATCATCTGCTAAACATGGGTTTGAGGACAATCAATGTTTCTCTTATGCTCCTTATGTAAATGAAATTAATATTTGGATTAAATATGCCGATGAAATAATTATTTTGGCACCATTATCATTATCGAATAAATCAAAAATTTGTGAATTTTATAATCATAAAAAAATCACTTTTGTATCTTTAAAGGCATTTAATATTCTAACCTGGTTAGATGTTTTTAAAACAGTTTTTCATATTCCAAAAATACTTTTTCAAATTTTTAAAATCTTTAAAAATTCTAACCACATTCACATTCGTTGTCCCGGAAATGTTGGTTTATTGGCTTGTTTTGTTCAGATATTTTTTCCAAGTAAAACCAAAACTGCGAAATATGCCGGAAATTGGGATCCAAAACCAAAAAGTCCCTTGAGTTATCGATTGCAAAAATGGATTTTAAGTAATACTTTTTTAACTAAAAATATTCAAGTTTTAGTTTACGGCGAATGGGAAAATCAATCCAAGAACATTAAACCATTTTTTACTGCATCTTATCAAGAAACTGATAAAGCAATTATAAAAACAAGAGACTTTGATAATAAAATCGAGTTTTTATTTGTAGGAATGCTTACAAAAGGCAAAAATCCTTTGTATGCAATTCAAATTATCGAAAAGTTAAAATTGAAGTTTGATACTATAAATTTAAATATTTTTGGTGAAGGAGCAGAAAGAGAAAAGCTAGAAAAATACATTGAAATTAATAATTTACAACATTTTGTGACTTTAAAAGGCAATCAAAATCTTGAAACTTTAAAAAAAGCCTACCAAGAAAGTCATTTTTTAATACTACCATCAAAAAGCGAAGGTTGGCCAAAAGCAGTTGCCGAAGCCATGTTTTGGGGTTGTTTGCCAATTTCGACACCAGTTTCTTGCGTTGCCAATATGCTCGATAATGGAAATAGAGGCGTTTTATTGTCTGAAAAAATTGATTTTGACATTCAAGAAATTATAACTTTATTAAACAACGAAGTTTTGTATCAACAAAAAGTTACCAATGCAATAAATTGGTCTAGAAATTATACTTTAGATTATTTTGAACAAGAAATAAAGTTACTTTTGCAATTATGAGAATAGTTCAATTAATAGATTCTTTAGAAGCTGGTGGAGCAGAAAGAATGGCTGTTAATTTTGCCAATGAATTATGCTGTAAAATTGACTTTTCAGGATTGGTTGTTTCTAGAAGCGAAGGGCAATTGTTCAATCAATTAGATAAAAAAGTTGACTATTTGTTTCTTAATAAAAAAAGTATAATTGACATAAAATCAATTAAGAAATTGATTACTTATGTTAAAAAAAACCAAATCGATGTAATTCAAGCTCATAGCACGTCATTTTTTTTAGCTTTTTTGATTAAAATGTTCCATCCATCAATAAAATTAGTTTGGCACGATCATTATGGAGACAGTGAGTTTTTAAATAAACGACCAACTTTTGTTTTACAATTTATAATTCCATTTTTTTATGGAGTTATTTCTGTTAATAATAATCTAAAAAATTGGGCAAAGGATAAATTAAATATTAAAAATGTAATTTATTTGCCAAATTTTCCAGTTGAAGAAATTGAAATAGATAATAAAACCAATCTAAAAGGAATTTCTGGAAAAAGA
>JAYVBR010000531.1:0-2257 GCA_043750395.1 Bacteroidota bacterium
TTGATATGCCGTTTGAATATCAAAAAAACATTTCGTTTGACGATCAAATTGGTATTTCAATAGCTGGAACTACTATAATACTTGATATTTTGCAAAAAAATAACGTCAAGGCGACATTTTTTAGCACGGTGGTTTTTGCAGAAAATGCACCAAAAATCATTGACAGAATTATTGCCGAAGGACATGAGTTGGCATCGCATAG
The DNA here is from genome assembly GCA_043750395.1 of Bacteroidota bacterium. GTDB lineage: Bacteria > Bacteroidota > Bacteroidia > Flavobacteriales > Flavobacteriaceae > Flavobacterium. The sequence goes on from JAYVBR010000531.1 coordinate 203, forward strand.
TTATTTTCATAGCCAATTTGAAGTGGCACATCTCAAGTCTTCCAAACTGCGATTAGAAGCGCTTTCTAAATCCAAAATCAACGGTTTTAGAATGCCAAGAATGCAACCGGTGGACGAAAACGACATTTTTGATGCGGGCTATCAATATAATTCTTCGCTTAATCCAACGTATTTGCCAGGTCGTTATAATCATTTTTCAAAGCCACGACGTTTTTTTTATGATCAAAAAGTGTTACAAATTCCAGCATCTGTAAGCCCAATTATTAGGTTTCCTTTGTTTTGGTTGTCATTTCATAATTTGCCATTATTTTTATACAAATGGCTTTGTATCAAAACATTAAATACTGATAAGTATCTAAATTTGTATTTTCATCCTTGGGAATTTATCGATTTGAGCGATCAAACAAGATTTGGATTTCCGGCTTATGTTTCTAAAAATTCTGGTCAAAAAATGGCTGCAAGAATGGATAATTTTATACAATATATGAAAAACAAAAAGTATGAATTTGCCACATTTCAAATCTTTATTGAAACCATGGTTTTAAAAAAATAAAATGATCGAATCAACAAAAATATCAGCTTTAGCCATCGTTTTAAACGAAGAAGACAATATTCGAGAATATCTGAAAAACATGTCGTTTGCAGACGAAATAATTGTTGTTGATTCTTATAGCACAGATAATACCTTGTCGATTATCGCAGCAGAATTTGAGCATGTAAAAGTGTTTCAACGTGTTTTTGACGATTTTTCACAACAAAAAAATTATGCAATTGGTTTGGCATCAAATGATTGGATAGTTTTTTTTGATGCCGATGAGCGAATTACCGAAAAAGGAATACAAGAAATTAAACGGACAGTTCAAACGCAGCCAAAAAACAATGCTTTTTGGGTACGTAGGATTTTTTATTTTGAAAACAAACCACTTCATTATGGCGGTAAAAACCAAGACAAAGCCGTTCGATTGTTTAGAAAATCAAAATGCCAATATTCTGATAAATTGGTTCATGAACAGCTTGTTGTAGATGGTAAAACTGGAGTTTTGGACGAAATTATTCACCATTATTCTTACAAAAATAAAGCAGATTTTTTGACCAAAAGATTGCAGTATTCCCGATTGAAAGCGCAGGAACTTTTTGCATTGAACGAAAAGCCAAATCCCTTACACTTTTATCTCAAACCAGCATTTCGATTTTTTAAACATTATATTCTTGAATTTGGTATTTTGAACGGTCAAAATGGCATTACATTAGCCAAAATCATGGCGCATCACGTTCGGATGCGTTATGTTTTTTTGAACGAAATGTATCAAAATGCAAACGAAAAATTTTTCAAAAACAAGAATGTCAATTCATTTACGATTGGATATGAAGCAAAAAGAATTTTTCATAACGGGACAGGTTTGGGCAATTATAGTCGAGATTTGATTAGAATTTTGAGTCATTTTTATCCTGAAAATAACTATTTACTTTATAATCCAAAACCACAAAAAAAACAATATTTCAAAGCAAACTTAATCAATGTTTTTGAAAAATTGCCAAATCTTTGGCTTAATAAAAAAATGTATAATCTGTGGCGACAATTTTCTATTATTAGAGATTTGAAAAAAGACAATATTTCATTATTTCATGGGCTTTCGGGCGAATTACCAACGGGTTTAAAACGTGCCAATATCAAAAGTGTGGTTACTATTCACGATTTGATTTTTATGCGATATCCCAAATTTTATTCTTTTTTTGATCGCAAAATTCACTATTTTAAGTTCAAAAAGGCAGCGCATGATGCTGATGTTGTAATTGCGATTAGTGAGCAAACCAAACAAGATATTGTATCATTTTTGAAAATCGAACCCACAAAAATCAAAGTAGTTTATCAAGGATGCCAATCGGTTTTTAAAACACTTTATACAGAGGAACAAAAATTAGAGGTGGCACAAAAATATCATTTGCCTTCCAATTTTGTATTGAATATAGGAACAATCGAAGCACGAAAAAATGTTTTATCGGTTGTAAAAGCCATTCAAAATATTGAAACAACTTTGATTATTATTGGGGGTA
>JAYVBR010000532.1:0-2252 GCA_043750395.1 Bacteroidota bacterium
CATTTTTGTTTAATGCTGTAACCTATGTTTTCTTTGTTTTACTGCTGTTTTTGATTTTGGATATTTTGATTTTGTTTATAGCCAAAAACGGAATCGAAGCCAAAAGAACAACGCCCGAAAAATTATCAAATGGCGATGAAAATCTAATAAATGTTAACATAAAAAACTACTATACATTTCCAATAAATGTAAAGATTATTGATGAAATTCCATTCCAATTTCAGGTTCGAGATTTTGAAATCAAGCGAAAAATCAAAGCATCTTCTCAAGACGAAATCAATTATGAATTGCGACCAACCGAACGTGGTGAATATTTTTTTGGTAATTTAAACGTATATGTTTCCTCGCCTTTGCAAATAATTTCTCGCAGATTTACATTTGATAATGGCAATATGGTGCCAACATATCCATCGTACATTCAACTTCGGAAATATGATTTGATTGCTTTTTCGAATAATTTATTTCAGTATGGAATAAAAAAAATTCGTAGAATTGGGCATTCAATGTAATTCGAACAAATTAAAGAATATGTTGCTGGCGACGACATTCGAACCTTGAATTGGAAAGCAACTGCAAAGAAAAATGCTTTGATGATTAACCAGTTTCAAGACGAGAAATCGCAATCAGTTTATATGGTTATCGACAAGGGTCGCGTTATGAAAATGCCTTTCAACGGATTAAGTTTGATGGATTATGCCATAAATGCAACTTTGGTATTGTCGAATGTAATTCTAAAAAAACAAGATAAAGCTGGAATGTTTGCTTTCTCTAAAAAAGTCGAAAATAGGGTTTTTGCAGAAAGACGCGCATCGCAAATGCAAAAAATTCTAGACACTTTATACAATATAAAAACCGATTTTTTCGAGAGTGATTACAGTCGTTTGTATGTCGATATTAAGAAAAATGTCAACCAAAGAAGTTTGATAATTCTGTACACCAATTTCGAAACAATGGACGGTTTGCAACGACAAATGCCTTATTTAAAAGGAATTGCAAAGAGTCATTTGCTAGTTGTAGTATTTTTCAACAACACCGAATTGAATGATTTAATCAGTAAAAAAACCGAAACCATTCAAGAAATTTATGACAAAGTAATTGCCGAAAAATTTATGTTCGAAAAAAGATTGATCGTTAACGAATTAAAAAAATATGGCATTTATTCGGTTTTGACACAACCAGAAAAATTGACTTTAGATACAATTAATAAATATTTAGAAATTAAGGCTCGAGGGATTCTTTGATTTTTGAATGTCGATTAACGATTTTTGATTTCAGATTTCTAAAATATGTAAGTATCTTTGTTAAAAAAAACAATTGAAACAAATCACATCAATACAAAATCCATTCATAAAATCGTTGGTGTTGCTGCAAGAAAAGGCAAAAGCACGAAAACAAACAGGAACATTTTTAATTGAAGGAAAACGAGAAATCGAATTGGCAATAAAAGGAAATTACGAAATTGAAACGATATTGTTTTTAACAGATTTAGTTTCAGAAAATCAAATTTTCGAATTTTCGAAAAATCAAGAAATCGAATTTATAGAAATCTCCAAAGAAGTTTATCAAAAACTAGCTTATCGAGATACAACAGAAGGAATTTTGGCAATTGCAAAAACCAAATCATTGCAATTATCAGATTTAAAATTATCTGAAAATCCGTTGATTTTGGTTGCCGAAAGTCCAGAAAAACCTGGGAATATTGGCGCAATATTGCGAACTGCCGATGCTGCCAATCTCGATGCAGTTATTATTGCAAATCCAAAATCAGATTTATATAACCCAAATATTGTGCGATCAAGCGTTGGTTGTTTATTTACAAGACAAATTGCAACTGGTTCAACATCAGAGATTATTGAATATTTAAAATTCAAAAATATCAATTTTTATTGCGCCACTTTACAAGATTCAACTTCTTATCATACTCAAAATTACACAACTCCAACAGCACTTGTTGTTGGCACCGAAGCAACAGGATTATCCCAAGAATGGCGAGACAATTCAACTAAAAACATCATAATTCCGATGCAAGGCGAAATCGATTCGATGAATGTTTCGGTTGCGGCTGCAATTTTAATTTTCGAGGCGAAAAGACAGCGTGGGTTTTTAATACCATTTATAAGTTTAAAATAGCCCAATAAACTTTTTCTTTTTCGACAATCTTACTTCAAAAAAATCTTCCGTAACAAAGGCTATGCAATATTTTTTTTCATTGTCTTGACAAAAAATAATTAAGTTTCTTTAGACTATTTTAA
>JAYVBR010000533.1:0-5244 GCA_043750395.1 Bacteroidota bacterium
CCAAAACTTGCCCAAATGGGTTGCGAAGGAACAATAATTGGTAAAGCTATTTATGAAAATAGAATTTCGTTGAAAGAATTGGAACAATATGTATAAAAATAGAAGTTTGAAACCAGAAAATAGAAGTTTGAAACTAGAAACTAAAAGTTTGAAACTAGAAACTAAAAGTTTTAAACTAGAAAATAGAAGTTTGAAACTAGAAAGTAGAAGTTTTAAACAAGAAGTTAGAGGTTTGAAACTAGAGGTTTGAAAGTTGAGGTTTGAAACTAGAAGTTTGAAACTAGAAAAAATTAAATTAAATGATAGATTTAAAAATACGAACAAAAAAATTTGCAATTGATTGTTGGAAAGTTTGTAATATTTTTCCATATGAAAGAGGTTATAATGCATACATAAATCAATTGATTAGATGTTCTAGTTCGGTCGGGGCAAATTATAGGGCTTCGCAAAGAAGCAAATCAGATGCAGATTTTATCAATAAGTTAAAAATAGTTGAGGAAGAAGCAGATGAAAGTCAATACTTTTTAGAATTGCTATTGGAGGTAAATACACTCAAAAATGAAACTTTAAATATCGAATTAAAGAGACTAATTTCAGAATCAAATGAGTTAGTTGCTATTTTTGTATCAATAATAATGAAAAGAAAAAATAATATTAAAACTGAAATCGAAAATAAAAAAAATAATTTTTAATATTATTATTTTAAATTCAATTTTGAATTTTCAAAATTTCAGGTTTAAAATTTCTAGTTTCTATTTTAAAATTGGTTTCAAGTTTCAAACTTCTAGTTTCATAATTCTAACTTTAAAAAAATGCTTACAAAAAGAATCATTCCTTGTCTCGATATAAAAAACGGACGAACTGTAAAAGGAGTCAATTTTATTGATTTAAAAGATGCTGGTGATCCAGTAGAATTGGCAAAAAAATATGCCGAAACTGGTGCAGACGAACTCGTTTTTCTAGACATTTCGGCAACCGAAGAACGTAGAAAAACCTTGATAGATTTAGTTCGAAAAGTTGCTGAAACAATCAATATTCCGTTTACAGTTGGTGGCGGAATCTCATCGATAGAAGATGTTGAAATTTTATTGAAAAATGGAGCCGATAAAGTTTCTATCAATTCATCGGCAGTGAAAAATCCGCAATTAATTAATGATTTGGCATTGGCTTTTGGTAGTCAATGCGTTGTGGTTGCTATTGATGCAAAACAAATTAACAGAATTTGGAAAGTACATTTAGTTGGGGGAAAAGTGGCAACAGAAATCGATTTATTCGATTGGGCAAAAGAAGTAGAAACTCGTGGCGCAGGCGAAATTTTATTCACATCTATGGATAATGATGGAACTAAAAACGGTTTTGCGAATGAAGCATTGGCCAAATTATCAGAGATTGTAAATATTCCAATCATTGCATCTGGTGGCGCAGGAAATATGCAACATTTTTCAGACGCATTTTTAGTAGGAAAAGCAGATGCAGCATTAGCGGCTAGCGTTTTCCATTTTGGCGAGATTGAAATCCCGATTTTGAAACTAGAATTAAGAAAAAAGAAAATAGAAGTAAGAATATAGATTTTAAAATTGTAAAAATGACAATAGATTTTAGTAAAAATACAGACGGATTAATTCCTGCAATTATTCAAGATGCCAAAACCAAAACCGTTTTAATGTTGGGTTATATGAATGAAGAAGCCTACAATAAAACTTTAGAAACCAAAAAAGTAACTTTTTTTAGCCGTTCTAAAAATAGATTATGGACAAAAGGCGAAGAAAGCGGTAACTTTCTAAATTTGGTTGACATTAAGGTTGATTGTGATAACGATACACTTTTAGTCAAAGTAAATCCCGATGGACCGACTTGTCACACAGGTTTAGATAACTGCTGGCAAGAATTTAATAATCAAGAGTATGGTTTTATTTCAAAACTTGAAAAAATTATTCAAGAACGCAAAAAAAATACAACTTCAGATAAAAGTTATGTTGCAAGTTTATTCGAAAAAGGAATCAATAAAATTGCACAAAAAGTAGGAGAGGAAGCGATTGAAGTTGTAATTGAAGCTAAAGATAATAATGCAGATTTGTTTCTTGATGAAAGTGCCGATTTATTGTTTCATTACTTGATTTTATTGCAAGCCAAAGGTTTTAAACTTCAAGATGTCGTTGAAGTTCTTGAAGCTAGAGAAAAGTAAATATCAATTTTATTTAATATTTTGACCAATTAATTATTAAAAATAAAATAATTTTAATTTAACAACAAACTTATTTTTATTTCCATTTTCAAAAAACTATATTTACTTTTTTAAAATCTAGTTTTTTGTTTTTTTTATATGAATTCTAATGAAAATAAGGCTGTCGAAGAAATCGATACAGAAATAATCGAGCCACAACTAAATATTTTACTTACAACCGATGAAGACGATTTTCGAAATGTTTACGTTTCTGGAAATTTTAATAAATGGCGTACACAAGACCGAGCATTTATGATGGAAAAAATCGGCAATGGTTTGTATCATTTCAAGTTTGAACGCGATTTTGTTTATCCTAAACCGATGTTGTATAAATTTACAAAAGGAGATTGGAGCGATGTCGAGATAGACAAGTATGGCAATCGAACCGAAAATCGGGTTTGTATTCAAAATTCTGGTGTACGAAAAGAACATGTTCACAAATGGCGTAAAAATTGGTTGCCTTTTAAACCTAATTTTTTGCCTCAAGTCAAACTAATTTCTGATGAATTTGAGATTCCACAATTAAATAAAACTAGAAAAATTTGGGCACTTTTGCCTCACGATTATGATATTTCTAACGAGAATTATCCGGTATTATATCTTCAGGATGCTCAAAATTTATTTAATGAAAAAGCCGAATTTGGAAACTGGGAAATTGACAAAAAACTGGCAGTAATGTCAGAATACAATATAGGTAAAATTATAATTATTGCCATAGAACATGCTGATAAAGACAGAATTAAAGAATATAATGTTGGAAAAACTGTTCTAGGAATGGGGCAAGGCAAGCAATATATAAGGTTTGTAACCGATACTTTAAAACCATTTGTTGATAAAAATTTTAGAACCAAAACTGATAGAGAATTTACTGGAATTGGCGGCAGCTCGATGGGTGGATTAGTTAGTATTTTTAGCGGACTAATGTATCCAGAAGTTTATGGAAAATTGATGATTTTTTCTCCTTCTTTATGGGTTGTTCCAAAATTAAATATTCCGTCAGATATCGGCTTAGAATATCAAAACACTAAAATTTATCTTTATGCTGGTGGCGATGAAAGTGCTACTATGATTGATCATGTAAAGAAATTTAAAACGAATATGATAAAAAATGAATTTGTTTCTGACAAAATGAAAATAAATCTCAGTATAAATATGGAAGGAAAACACAACGAAAGCTATTGGTCAGACGAATTTCCGAAGGCAATTGAATGGTTGTTTTTTAATAAAGAATAATTTACAAAATATGAATTTTAAAAAAATACTAAACCTAGATAATTACGCAGGTACAATATTAATTCCAGTTTTTGAAACAAATGTCAAAAGTTTGGTTCCAATAGAATATCACGGCGTTTCTGTTACGTCAAATGTTTTTTATGGAAAAAAAGACACACATTATATTGTTGACAAATACAATTGTTTGCATATTTTTATTGGTGTTGGAAAAGAAATCGATTACAAATCAGTTAAAACTATTTTCAGAAGAATTTCAAGTAAACATAAACATAATTTTTCTGTAAATGTAGCGTTAGTTTTACCTGATAATTTTTCAAATAATCAAGTTGAAGCCAGTATTTCTGGTTTGTTGTTAGGAACTTATGATTTAGGACATTTCAAGAAAAAAGAAATACATCAGTTTTTGAAAGAAGGTTTTGAATTGGACATTATCTCTAAAAATGATTTTTCTGAAACCATCCAAAAAGCAATAAAAATAGCCAATGCACAAATCGAAGTCTTTAACTTAGTTGATTTGCCACCAAATGTTGTAACTCCAAAATATTTGTCAAATTGGGCAAATAAAACTGGAAAAAAACATGGTTTTTCAACAGAAATTTTCGGTTTAGAAAAATCAAGAGAACTTGGTTTAGAAGCCTTTGTGTCAGTAGGAAAAGGAAGCGAACAAGAATTGCAGTTTATAATTATGAATTATGTTCCAGAAAATTATAATACTAAAACGAAACATATTGGCTTCGTAGGAAAAGGTGTAACCTTTGATACTGGCGGATTAAACATAAAAACCGCAGGAATGGTTCACATGAAATGCGATATGGCTGGTGGAGCAGCAGTTTTTGGGGCCGTGCAACTAATTTCGAGTTTGAAATTAGATGTAAAAGTTACTGCAATTGTGCCTTGTTGCGAAAACTCGGTCGATTCGAAATCGTTTTTGCCTAGTGATGTAATTGGCAGTTATTCAGGCCATTCGATAGAAATTATAGATACTGATGCAGAAGGAAGATTGATTCTTGCCGATGGTTTGTCGTATTTAATTAAGAATTTTAATCCAGAAATTATTGTCGATATTGCAACTTTGACAGGAAGTTCGGTAGGCACTTTTGGATATGAATGTGGCGCATTATTTACAAATAATGAACAAATTTCGAAAAATTTACAAAATTCTGGAGACGAAATCGGTGAACGATTATGGCAATTACCGCTTTGGGATTCGTATAAATCAGATATTGAAAGCGAAATTGCAGATGTGAAAAATTATTCAGGAAAACCAGTTGCTGGAGCAATATCAGCAGCGAAATTTCTTGAATTTTTTACAAATGAACACAAATCTTGGGCACATTTGGACGTTGCTGGTGTAGCTTTTGGCGATGATGAGTTTGCCAAAACCAAACACGCTACTGCTTATGGAGTTCATTTATTGACCAAATTTATTGAAAATTTGATTTAGTTAGAACTTGGATTTGCGTGAAGGATGGAAGTGAAAATCTTTTTTTCAATTGCCACGGGTTTAAACCGTGGCAATTGAAAAAAAATTGGGAATGGACAGCCTGACCCCGATTTTTTTTTCGGGGTCACGCCCAAAATAATAATTTTACAAAATGTTTAATTTAACCTTTAATAATTTAACAATGAACAATCCGAAAACATTCGTTTGCATCTCGAATTATTTTAAAGGTGCTGATTTTTTAATCAATTTAAAAAAATTAGGAAATAAAGTTTACTTAATTACGACCGAAAAGTTGCGCGATAAGCCTTGGCCTTATGAATTTATTGACGAAGTCTTTTTTATG
>JAYVBR010000534.1:0-2249 GCA_043750395.1 Bacteroidota bacterium
TTCCACGTTTTTTGAAGTTCAAAAATTAATTATAGAATCTAAATACACTTGGTTCAAAAAGAAGATTGACTTATAAAAAATTGCTTTTTAAGTTTTAAATATTTGATTTTAAACATATTAAATGAATAATAAAATTTAGATTAACGTGGAATCTCGCAAAATTGGTTCAAAAAGAAGATTAACTTATAAAAAGTTGCTTTTCAAATTATAAGTATATGGTTTTAAAAGCATTTAATAAATGATAATAACCTTTAAACAAAAAAATTATGAAGCCAAAAAGAACAACGTGCAACATAGACGATGAAACTTATCGTTATTTATATAAAATTGCATTATTAAAATTAGATGATGAAGACAAGAAAATATTCAATAATATTCAGGGTGTTATTGATTTAGTATTAAATGAAATAGGTTCAATAATAGAAGAAAACCATATTAATTTTAAAGATTCGAAATTGTTGAAATTTATAAAGAACACAGAAAACCAAGCTGTTTTTTTAGTCTTATCAAAACAAAATATCAATATTTTAGACACTTTTGAAAATAAAATCCAAATTCATAATACAAAAATAGATCTTAAAAGAAATCAAATCATAAAAACAATGACAATTTTGTACTATGATTTGCTTATTAAGTGTGGATAGCAAATTATAAAAGGCATAATTTCGACTGCAAATGTGCACAATATTTTAAAAAAAAAAAATCCTATAAAAAATCAAAATGGCAAATCTTCGTTATTTTGATTATTTACAGGATTTTCTTATTTTGGAATTTCTTTTTTTTCTGCTGGTTTCTTTCGGTTTTTAGCCTTGTAACTTCGAAAACTTCCATCGCTAAATGGATTATCTGAATCCATTTCAAACTTTAGCATTTCTTCCGTTTCCATTCGTTCTCGGTAGCTTTGTTTTTTTTCAATCATAATTATTTTTTTACAATGCTTCTAAAACCACATTTTCATTCTTTACCAAATAAGATAAAGCTTTGTTCGCAAGGTCATTTAATTTAATATTTTTTCTTGCAGCTAAAAGTACTAAACTTTGATGAGTAGCAGTATTTGTTCGGACATTAAAAACACCCTTAAAAACTTTATTTGGTTGTTTCCCTAATTCTTTGCAAGTCTCTAAATAATCATTTACAGATTCTTCAAATACTTGTTTCAACTCTAAAACATCTTGTGCTTCGTAATTAATCAAATCATTAATTCCAACAATTTTACCAAAAAGGCAATTGTCTTCTGCGCTAAATTCAACAGTTCCTGTATATCCTTTATATTCTAAATAATTTTTCATAATTCTAATTTTTCAATAATTTGTTTAATAACATATTGTTTCACAATATTTGATGGATGTGGTTTATGTAAACTAACAATATCCGTTTCATCATTCACAAATTTTGTTCTTGAACCACCAGTTTTGCCTTTAGAAGTTTTTTCAAAATATCCAAAATGATTTAAAATTTTTACAAGTTCATCCCAAGTAAAATCTGATGGATTACTTTTAAATTTTTCTAATAATTTTTCTATCTTACTCATAATTAAAACAAATGTAATAAATTAAAGTGTAACTAAAAAACAGTTACAAATAAATTTAAAAAAATTTCATTATTAAAATAGATTAATTTTTTAACAAGAATTAAATATAATTAAAATAAATCCTGTAAAAAATTAAAAAGGCAAATTTCAATCATCTTAATGAAATCTACATTGTATTATAAAGCATTTTTGGTCAATGCCATTTGTTCCTGATATCTTATAAACTAATCGATGTTCTCCAGTAATTCTTCTCGACCAACTACCTTTTAAATCATATTTTAAAGGTTCGGGTTTACCAATACCAGTAAATAAATTTTGTCTAATAGACTTTAATAATTCTTTAATTTTAATTGCTGTATCTATATCGGTTTCAATCCAATATTGAAAATCCTCCCAAGCGTTATTAGTGAAAATAATATCCATTTTAAGCAGTTTCTAATTCGTCTAAATTATAAGAAACTAATTTGCCCTTTTCTATTTGCTCTAAAGCGTTAGAAAGCCTATTTCTATTAGATTTAGTGCTAAACAAATGTTGTGTTTCAATAATAGAATTATATTCCTTAATCGACGTAATAACGACAGCATCTTCCTGTTCATTGCGTGGAACTATAATAACCTCTGATGATTCTGTAACTTCATCAAAATATTTTTTAATATTTTTTCTTAGCGTAGAAATTGTTATTGCTTTCATAATATAAAATTAACGTTACAAAATTTT
>JAYVBR010000535.1:0-2245 GCA_043750395.1 Bacteroidota bacterium
ACCAAATCCCCAACTGACGCCAAGCCACGAGACGTTGGTGGCAATATTCTCCCAAAATTAACGTTAAAATATAAACTAAATTAAATAGAAATGAAAAAAGTAATTATTGCAACAATATTAATAACTAGTTTTTTTTCTTGTAAAGAAAAAAATGAAAATACAGATTCGAGCGAAATTTCAACTGAACAAGTTGAAATTGAAAAAACTGCAAATAAATCGCCAAAATTTGAAGACGTAAATGGTTGTAGTCAATATTCTAATATCTACAACTCAATACCAAAGTTAGATATTTATAAAAATATCGATTTTTTCGAAATTGAATGTCAATCAACAAAAGAAAAAAGTGCATTTTCAGTTGCTGTAGATGTGAAATATGCCGACCAGAAATCTAAAAATAATTTTTCTGCTACTTTTTTTGAAATAAATGGAGAAAGTGCAAAAGAAGAATTGAATGTAGTTAATGTTGCAAAAGCCACAGCAGAAATGGCGGTACAGTTGGCGAAAAATTCAGGCGAAAAGAAATTTGTAAAAAGTAATCTTACAACTTTAGAATATGGCTCAATTGAAATTCACGATGCTCCAAACGAAAGTGAAACGAGTAGTTATATTTATTCTGGAGTTTACAAAAATAAGTTTGTTATTAAACTTAGTGCTGATTCAACTAAAAAAATGAAAGTACCTGAATTTGAAGTATTGATAGAGGATTATTTAAAATCAATAAAACTTGACGAATTAAACTAAAACTATGAAAACAAATAAAATTATATTATTAATTCTCGTAACCGTTAATTTTCTTTCTTGTAAAGAAAATAATTCAAAACTAACCGAAGATTCAAACGAAAAAAATAAAGAAGTAAAAGAAACAAAATTTTCAACCGACTATGATAGTTGTGAAAAAACAAAATATCTTTATGATGCAATTCCGCATTTTGACAAAATTGAAAATTATAATTTTGAAAGTGTTGGTTGCAGTGGAAACTCAATCATAGCAAGATACAACTATCCAACGGAACAAAATTACGAATTTCAAACTATCATTTATCAAGAAGTTGCCGAAAATAAACCAATGTACAATATAACAACAGCGAGTTTTGAAATGATCACAGTATCAAAAGTGAATGGTAGCGATATAAGTGATTTAAAAATATTTGATAATGAAGTTTTAAATATCAAAAAAAGTATAGAATATTTTGACGTCTCCTATATGGCAACTTATAAAAAAAATTACACAATAGTAATTACAATAAAAGGCAGAGATTTGTCAACTAAAGAAAAAGTTGAAAATTTCTTAAGAGATTATTTAAAAGCGTTTAAAAAAGACAGTTTGATTTAAAAAGTAAATCTAAATAAAAAAATACTGCCACCAACAGCGGTTTGGCGCAATTGGGGTTTTAGGCGAACTTTAAAGTTGGTTTTGTACTTGGAAGTTGGTTTTTAATTCGATACATTTGGTTTATCAAATCCCCAACTGACGCCAAGCCACGAGACGTTGTGCGTCATTTTGACCGAACAGAAACGAGAAAAGTTAATAACCGAAATTAAAAAAATATGAAAAAAGAAATAGAAAAATTAAATGAAAATTTAAAAGAGTTTCGTTCTGAATTATATTCTGAATTAAATGATGGTTTAACTGAAAGCGAAATTGAGGTATATGAAAAAAAAATGAATACTAAATTTTCTGAGGATTTAAAAGAACTTTATATGTGGAAAAATGGACAGAACATAGATTGTTATGATTCATTTGTAAATAACTCTATATTTATTTCATTAGAACGTTCGATAGAAATTGCAGAAGAACTTTTAGAACTTAACAAAACAGAATTTGAAATACAAAATTGGTGGAATAAAAGTTGGATTCCTATTTTTGATAATGGTGGCGGAGATTATTTATGTTATGATTTAGAAGGAACTTTTACAAATTTAAAGGGTCAATTAGTTGAATTTTGTCACGAAGAAAAATATAGAAATATTATTTCGCCGACATTGGAAAAGTTGATATCTAAACTTAATAAATTTTACAAAGAAAATGAAGAAGATGAAATCGATGAAGAGGATGAAATTGAAATTGAAAATATAAAAGATTATCCAATCAAATTTGAAATATAAAAAAACGAACGCACAACAGCGGTTTGGCGCAATTGGGGTTTTAGGCTAACTTTAAAGTTGGTTTTGTACTTGCAAGTTCGGTCTTTAATTTATACATTTGGCTAACCAAATCCCCAACTGACGCCAAGCCACGAGACGT
>JAYVBR010000536.1:0-2244 GCA_043750395.1 Bacteroidota bacterium
ATTTGGTTAGCCTAAACTTTCAGTAAATCACTGACCACAAAAGTACAAAACAATGTGTAAATTCAAGACCAAAACCCCAATTTTTGCAAACCGCTGTTACAGGAAGTCTTTTTTTAATCTATTTTATTTTAATATAAAAAGAAAACAATACTTAAATATATCAACGTAATTAAGATATTTAAATATTGTTTTTTTTGATAAATTTTTCTACTGCTTAATTAAAATATATTCACCACCTGGAATTGTAGCATTTAGAAATGTTTCATTTATTATTTTAGCTCTTGTTTGCCAACCAATCCATAATTTAATTGCTGGCTGACCATTCACAATTATTTTACTTATCAAAATATTTGCAATGTTATTTGTGCTGTTTTCTACCAAACCAGCATAGATACGGATTTCATCGGAATTACAATTATTACATAGATAATCCCCATTTTTTAATATTGATGACCTTCCAATGCTATGATTTCCTTCAAAAGGATAAGCTAAATTCATTTCATTTAATTTATCAATTTTTACAATCCCGTTATAAGTATATTTGTATTCTCCTACTAACATATCTTCATAGTATACATTATTAAAAACCATCGTTTTTTTCTTTAAATGTATAACTAGTTCACTTCCTGGAAATGTACGAAAAGGATCAACATTAAGTTTATAAATTCCTTCAAATTGGTCAAGCAGATTGTTTGTATCTTTATAATATGCACCTGCTATATTTTCTGAGGGTCTATTTTCTAGATTAATTATTGGTGATTGTGCTTTGCAACTTATTGTGAAAATTGCTATTGATATTATTTTAATAATATTTTTCATTTTTATTTATTTTATTTAATTACAAGGAATAGGTAATACTGATTGAAAGTTTGAAGTAGCACCAACTAATTTTAATTGATTCCAATTTGTTAAATTCTCATCTGTTGCATTATACAAAGATACTCCATAATTAGTTAAAAATTGTAAAAACATTTTTTCGAAATTGCCTTGACAATTTTCATAAAATTGTCTTTGATTATTATGTATTGCATCTATTTTCAATCTTTCAGTTGTATAAATATTATATTCAGTTTTATCAAGTTCGTTATTAATAGCTGTTCTTAAACTTGCAATATTATCAACCTTTAAAGCATAAGTTTTTACATTAGGACCATCTTTACAGATTAGCATATAATAAACATCGGATTTTCTTGTATTACTTGCATTTTCATATGCTGTTAACAAAAAAGCTAAATCTCCAAACGAATACATTGGATAACTATTTATTGGATGAGTATGTCCACCACCAATATGGTCTGAATCTACATTCATCGCAATTTGTGCATTTTGTGATGATGTAATATCTTCATTGGTGTAAATTATTTCGCCTGTTGAATTAATATTTCGTTTTGATTCGAATCCGATTTCATTGTTGTTATCTCCAGAGTTCACTTTGGCTTTTAATCTATCAACATTATCTTTTATACTTCCTGCATCTCTTGACGGATTAGCAAGACCTTTTAATTTATCGCAAGGCGAATCACTTGTCCCATCTTCTGGCGGATAGGGTACAGGAACTGTGGTAACTGTATTGTTTGAACTAGCACCACCGCCACTCCCGCCTCCACCAGAATTATTATTATTTGAACCTCCAAATCCTGAACCAGAACTTCCTGCAGCATTTGTTCCTGAACCTCCAATGCCATTGCCATTACTTGTTCCACCAGTTCCTCCGCTAGTACCACCTCCTGAGTTTGGACACGGTTCCCAACCAACTTGGTGAAAATTAGTTGGTGTTGGTGTTCCTCCATTTACGGTTCTAAACATTCTTGGGTCAGCAACTAAAAATGGACACCATCTAGCAGAAACTGTTCCAGTATTATTCCCAATTTGACTAATTTCAGAGGTTCTGTTGCTTAATTGTTCCGAAGTTAGGGTTTCTAAATCTTGAGATGTTATGTCATAATTTACTAAAAAAGTATCAAATGTTCCGTCTTGTTTTAAATTAAAAACGATGTTTTCTATTTTTTCATCGTTATCATTTAATCTCTTAACAGGAAAAGTATAAGAATGTTTATCGTTGAGTTGAATATGTTGACCGTGTTCATCATCGTAATAAAAGTTATTTATGATACTGTATTAAAAAAGTGTGTAAAGTTAAAAATTTGCGCTTAATTCTAGGATATACAGCATTTTTTATTTAACTTTGAAATATGAATAAAACAGAAGAAATAAAAGCATTATTTGATTCATTACCAGCTTTTT
>JAYVBR010000537.1:0-5213 GCA_043750395.1 Bacteroidota bacterium
ATTTATACGTTTAAAATAGTCTAAAGAAACTTAATTATTTTTTGTCAAGACAATGATAAAAAATATTGCATAGCCTTTGTTACGGAAGATTTTTTTGAATTAATACCATTTATACGTTTAAAATAGTCTAAAGAAACTTAATTATTTTTTGTCAAGACAATGAAAAAAAATATTGCATAGCCTTTTTTACGGAAGATTTTTTTGAAGTAAGATTGGCGAAAAAGAAAAAGTTTATTGGGCTATTTTAAACTTATAAATGGTATAAGTCATATCAGTTGATAATAACACAAAAAAACGCCTCAATTTCTTGAAGCGTTTTAAAAATCTATATAATACTTTTTTTATTGGTTGAAATAGAAATCATTTGGACCAAACCCAACGGTATGTGTTTTCAATAAAGTTCCAATTGCTGGATCATCTTGTGTTTGCCCAAGTGAATAAACTTTAACAGTTCCATTTGAATTAAATGAATTATTACTTACATATATTTTATTAGTCTTAATTGCAAATCCATAAAGATTAGCAACATCGGCAGTAAACAATTTATTTAAAGGCAATGAAATTGATGTTGCCGGAGCAATTGGTGTTAAACCCATTTTATAAATATCTGATCCAATTGTATAATACAAATTATCTGACAATAATTCCAAATTACTCGGATGACTTGTAGTTGCAAAACTGTAAGTGTTGGTAACTAAACTTGTAGATAAATCAATTTTTTTTAATTGTCCACCAGTTTCTTGTAAAGGATCGGTTGGACTAGAATATTTTCCCTCACATAAAACCCATAAATTTCCGTTATTAATTTGCATTGTACTTGGCAAATATCCAACATCTATAGTATTTAGAACAGTATTTGAAGCAGTATTAATAACTGAAATTTTATTACCAAAACCATATCCGCCTTTGTGAGAAACATATAATTTACCTGCATTTTCGATTATTCGTTCAGGACCTTCTAAAACTGGAATTGGAGCCGAAAAAATATTATTAGATAAATTTAAGACTGCAACATAATCGTCGGTTGCGATAGTTGGATTTCCCCAATTGGTTACAAACGCTTTTCCGTTAGAAAATGCTATAAATTTTGGACTATTCAAACCAGTTGAAATTGTTCCAACTTTCGCCATAGAAAATCTATTAACGATTTCGATTTTATTGTCTATTGTTGAAACTATATATGCAAAATCACCAATAATACCAATGTCTGTGGCATTTTGACCAATATTTGGATTCGTGCTAATTCCTGACAAAATATTATTTTTGATTGTATTTAAATCAAATGACATAAATGACATCGAAGCGTTTTGGGTGGTATTTCCTTGATTTAAAATCAAAACACCACTATCGAAATCACCTTTTGAAACATATTTAACAGGTACTTTAAGTTCATCATCGCCATTGCAAGATGTTAATAATATTGTAATCGAAAGAAAAAGTAATTTAAAAATTTTCATTGTATTTTTTTTTGCAAATATAATTCATAAAATGGTATTCAAATCAAAAGTATCTATTCTTTAACAAATTTTTGAATATTAAAACCATTTTTAACTTCAATTTTAATTATGTAAATTCCATTAGACAAATTATTAATGTCAAGAATAATATTTGTAGAATTGAAATTTTCATCAGAAATTATTCTACCATTCAAGTCGTAAATTTCAGTTTTATTTATTAAAGAATTTGATTGAATATTTATAAAATCATTTGCAGGATTTGGATAAATTGCAACTTTATTATTCAATTCGAATGATTGATTTGTTAAAACTTGCTGATTGATAACGCCAACAGCTTGCAAATCGAATCCGCAAGAAGCAAATGGTGTAGGGAAAGATTCGTTTACTGCATTTCCAAAACTGTCAAAAGTCGCAAAAAGTGGATTAATGCTTCCAACAACATCGATGACTTTAACGAATTGAATATTATTTTTATCTAAAAGTGGATTGTTTGGAATTTCGCTCAAATCGAAAGGAGTTCCATAATCGCCATAATATTTTCCTGCAAAATTATTCAAATAAGTTGGTTCTGGTGTTGCAAATGTATCAACTTGAGTTGCAGTTTGGGTTTGGCTGTGCGCAGGAAATCTGAAATAATTAATTCCATCAGAACTTACTTCTACGAATGCTAATTCTAAATAATCAAAACTTGCGTTTTCGAAAACTGCAAAATCAAATCCATTTCCGTTAGCAATTGGCGTTGCAAATGTAAGAATTGCATTTCCCTCATCGCCAAGGCTAACGACATTTCCATCAGGCAAACCAACTGCATTGTTAGGCAAACCAAAACTTGCAAAATTATTGCCCGAAATTGCAAAAGTTGGATCAGATTTATTAATGAATCCTCGGTTTACTGTAATGCCATTTGCCCAAGCAACATAAAGCGGACTTGTCTTAATTATTGCCGTAGAACCAGCAATTCCTGCTTGTGGCGGATAGGTTTGTGAAAATAAATTATTAACAACAAAAATCAATAAACCAAGGATTAGATTTTTCATAATATTATTTTATAGTCAAATATTTAACTGTTTTTTCGCCATTCAATTCAATTGCAACCAAATAAACGCTTGATTTTAAACCTGTAATATCGATTCCGTTTTGGCTGTAAATTTTATTTAAAATAATCCTTCCAGATAAATCATAGATTGAAATCGAAGGTTCATCATTAGTATTCAAATAAAATTTATCAGATGTCGGGTTTGGATATAATGTTAAAATTAAACTGTTTTCGAAGGTTGAAGTCGCCAAATTAGTATCGGCTTTATAAAAACCATTTGGAATAACTCCAACAATAAATGAATTTAATAAACTTCCTGCAGTCGAATATTTATAAACTTTTCCTGCAGTTGTATAATCGCCAGCATCGGCAACATACAAAATATCGTCAATAACATTGAACGCGTAAATACCGTAAACGCCTTGTGGAGTTGTGGTTGTTAACAAAGGAGTATTTGGCGTAGGCAAAGTTGTCGCTGATAAAACATTTTTATAAACTCCTGAACCTGTTGTATAATATAAATCTGAACCTACAATTTTTAGATTATTTGGGTGTAAAGTTGGAAATTGAATTGTGTTTACAACAGCATTTGTAGTCAAATTGTATTTTACCAAAGAACCAAAAGTTTCTGAACCTGAAAAACTTGGTTTTCCTGCACAAAGTATGTATAAAAATCCGTTGTTAATCTCTAAAGATGTTGGAACATCACCAACAGGAATTGGTGTCAAAATTGAAAATGTAACTGGGTTTATTACAGTAACTTTATTCCCATAACCATAACCACCTTTTTGAGCAATGTATAAAAGTCCATTATTTAAAACAATGTTTTCTGGACCTTCTGGAACAGAAAAGTTTCCAATTAAAGCATTTGTAGTTGCATTAATTACCAAAACGTAATCATCTGTTGCATTAGTTGGATTTCCCCAACAAGTTACATATAATTTCCCTAAATAAGAGGTCATGTATCTTGGATTTATCAATCCTGTGATTGTTGTTTCTAGAGCCAATGTTGTTTTGTTTACAACTTTTATTGTTCCAGAACCATTCATTATTATGTAAGCTTTGTTGCCTTCAAAAAACATACTTTGAGCAGTATCGCCAAGAGCTGCGCCAGTATTTGCTGTGGCGAAAATATTATTTTGCAATACATTTGCATTCGAAATAAACGAAACAGTTGCATTTCCTGCTCCGAAACCACCTTCATTTGTTACAAAAACTCCGTTTATAAATTGAGAAAAAGAAAATGATGTAGTCAATAAAATGACTAAAAATTGAAATTTGTAAAAATTCTTCATTGTTATAAATATTTAAATAATTAATTAAAATAAAATCCGTTTGGCCCAACGCCAACGTTTATTGTTTTTTGCAAAGTGCCATTTAATGAATAAATATTTGCAAAACTATCTTTAGTAAAATCACCACCATCGGCTGTGAAAATTTTATCATTGTTAACTGCAAAACCATACATAATACCAAAACTTGATGTTGATGTATATTCTAAAATACTTGTTTCAGATGGAAATGTCGATGCGATATTCATTCCATAAACTTTATTGTTTGCCGTGAAATAAATATTGTTTTTATAAATATCAAGATTTTTTGCACCATTTAATAAATCAGGAAAATCAATTGATGTAAATTCATTGTTCATTAAATTAACTTTTACTAATTGAGAATTTCCTAAATTAGTTGATTTTAAAACATACAAAAATCCGTTACTAATTTCTAATGAATTGGCTCCTGCACCAATGTTTATTGATGGTTCTAAAGTATTTGTTTTTGTATTTAAAATCAATATTTTACTGCTATTGTAAGGTTCAATAATAAATATTTTGTCATTATCAAAAACCAATTTATCTGCAGTTGCGTTTAACGGAATTTTGGTTTCGATTGTATTGTTCAATAAATTGATTACAACAAGATAATCATCAGTATTTGCGGTTGTTGGATTTGAAAATGAATAAGAATTGGCATTGGTTACATAGGCTTTTCCGTCATTAACGACACCATATCTCGGATTTTTTAGTCCAGTTTCTATTTTGGCCACCAATTTGAATGTTTTTCGATTTACGACATTTATCTTTTGGGAACCACCAGAAATGATGTAAATATTATCGCCATCAAAAAACATCGATTGCGCATATGTGCCCATTAAATCTCTAGGATTGGCATTGGTGTAAGCATCTTTTGTAAATTCTTGAAAATCATTGCTTAAAAACGAAACTGTGCCTTGACCTTGACTGCCTTCGTTTAAAATTAAAATGCCATTTTCGAAATATCCAGCAATTTCATCTTCGTCGTCGTCGCTACAAGAATTCAATATCAGAATTGAAAAAAATGTTATAATAATTAATTTAAATATTTTCATTTTATTAAAATTTAAAATTCATAAAAACATTAAAATTTCTGCCTGGCAAAGGTCTATCTTCTACACTTTGGTATTTTTCATTAAACAAATTGGCGACTTGAAAACCGAGTTTAAAATTCTGTAAAAGTTTAAAATCATAGTCAATAGCGATATTCGAAACTTTATAAGCCTTAATGATTTCTTTTGGATTATTATCCGATCGTGTAAAAACAAATCCGTTATACAAAAACTGAAAATTAACTGACATTTTTTTCAAAGAATAAGCAACAGAAGTATTGAATTTATTGAAAGGAACATAAAAAAGTTGCTTGTTGTTTTCGAGATTTCTTGATATTGTATAAGCATAAGTTGC
>JAYVBR010000538.1:0-2237 GCA_043750395.1 Bacteroidota bacterium
GAAACTGAAAGTTCACGAACTCCAAAAAAACATTAAAAATTTTATTATGAAATCAACGATTCACGAACTCCAAAAAAGCGATAGCAACATTGTGAGTAAAACAAATTCAAAAAACTCAAGAAAAAACAATTACAGCCTTGTTGTTGTAGCATTATTAATTATTTCGGTACTAAACTTTTCGTGCAGTAAACCCGAAAATGGCACGAATGGCACAAATGGTGTCGATGGAAAAAATGGTACTAATAGTGTAGTTGGTAATACAAATGTTATTTATAGCGATTGGATTAGTTTTTCAACTAGTTCTATTCAAATTAATGCTAATATTTCGCAAGATATTTTAGATAAAGGTCTAATTATTATGTATGTCATTCAAAGTGGTAATGAAATTTATCAGTTACCTTATAACGATACTATAAATAATAAAATTATTAATTCATCATATAAAATTAATTTAATTGAAGTTAGTAAAAATTATTCTGGAGTTGCAAAAATCCGCTACATAATAATCCCAGGTGGCGTTCCATCAGGTCGTGGCACAACAATTACTAGATCAGATTTCAGCCAAATGACTTACAGCCAAGTTTGTGCTAAGTTCAATATTCCTGAATAATTTTTTCACAATAACTCTCAAGTAAAATATTTCAACAGCAAACCCGAAAAGTTTGCTGTTTTTTTTGGGTAATTAGGATTAAACATTTCTAAAATCACTTTTCAGCATCAATTTGTCATTTAGCAATACTTGGTCATTCCTTTGGAATCTCAACACTATTGCTCGTTTTATGAGGGATTCCTTCGCAATGACAAATTTGTACTTAGTTTTTACAATACAGACAACCTTTTTTCAGCATCAATTTGTCATTCCGTAGGAATCTCAACACTGTTGCTCATTTTGTCTGGGATTCCTTCGGAATGACAAATTTGTACTTAGGTTTTACAATTCACACATCCTTTTTTCAGCATCAATTTGTCATTCCGTAGGAATCTCAATAATGTTGCTCATTTTGTGTGGGATTCCTTCGGAATGACAAATTTGTAACCTGAAACCTGAAACCTGAAACAACTTTTTACCCGACAATCAAGCAACTCATCGAAAATTTGTGTCATCCGTCATTTAATTTTGCATTTCGTCCGTTCGGCGTTTTTTAATTGAAAGAGTTGTTGCAAATTTGATTCATTATAAATCAATTAAAATCAAACCGTTATGAGAACATCATTTTACAAAACCCAAAAAAGCGATAATAAATTTACCAATAAAATATATTTCAATCTAAAATCTATATTTTTAATTTTTGTATTCATCATTTTTTCTACTTCGTGTTCTAAAGACGAAAATCCACAAGTTATTGATCCATCAATTCCGCAATTTAGGGTTAAAGAAGTATTTGATAAAAATAATTTAATGACAGAAAAATTCGAATATAATACCGAAAATTTAGTCACAAGAAACCAACGTTTTGATAATGATCTCGATGAATCTTATTCTTATAATTCACAAGGTTATCTTTTAACAGAAGCTGTTAAAAATAATACAACTCAAGTTTCACTTTTTTTTATTCAATATGTTTATGATGCTAATAATGCAGTTATCGAAAGAATAGAAATTGATTACGCAGCCAATAAAACAACCAAGAAAGTTTTCACAAATAATGCATCTAAACAACCACTAACATCAATAGAATACGAACAAGATACTACAACAATGGTTTGGACAATAATCGATGGTACAACTAAAAATTATACCTATAACTCAAATAAAAAACTAATTATCGATGAATCAGATGAGTTTAAATATACTTTTACCTATGACGCAAACGGCAATAAAATTGAATCTAACAAATATAATAAAAGTAATATTCCAATTATTTACTTATTAATAGAAAAAATAATTTATACCTATAATACTGTAAAACCTGTGTATTATTTAAATTCTAGATTATCTAAAAATCAAATATCCAAAAGAATAACCGAAAAGTATGACGATGGATTATTTATAGAATCGAAAACAACAGAAATAAGTTACCTCTATAATGCTCAAAATTATATAACTAAAGCCACCACGCTGGGTGGCACTGTTTTTAATTTCAATCTCGAAAAAATCAATTAAAAATCAATTATTATGAAAAATTATTCCTTATTAAATCGAAAAAATCAGATTCCGTTTTGGAAATCTTTATTGTCAATTATTACTTTCTTTACTTTTTGTCAAAATATTGATGGTCAAATTGTTACAATTCCAA
>JAYVBR010000539.1:0-2236 GCA_043750395.1 Bacteroidota bacterium
TTCAGATTTTTTTTATTCGATAGCGATGCTATCCAATAAAAAAAATCCAAAATCTGAAACAAAAATCTTAATTTTTCGCTTCAATCAAAAAAGTTTAAATCACTTCAAAACCAAAGATTAAATATATCTTTCAACAATGTCCAAAATATACCTTGGTGGCATAATCGGGCGACCCGTTTTTAGGTCGATAAAAACCAATAAAAAAGTCGCAGTTGTTAACAACTCGTTTTGTTCGTTGTTAATTTCGCATTCAAATTCTATCTTTACACCACTGTAGGACTTTAGTTTGGTTTTAACACTAAGTAAGTCGTCATAACGTGCTGATTTTTTGTAATTTAATGTCAACGAAGCAATAGGCAATCCAATATTGTTGTCTTCAAGCGATTTGTAAGAAATCCCTTTGTTTCTAAGCCATTCAACGCGACCAATCTCAAAATAGGGCAAATAACTACCGTGATATACGACTCCCATTTGGTCAGTTTCAGAATATCGTACTCTAATTTGTTCTATGTGTTCGTTCATCGATTTTTTTTGTAAATTTAAGGTAAATTTAACTGAAATTTTAATTCTCTTACAACATTATTTTTTAAAAATCAACCCATTTTTAATTTTTTTTAAGCAAATTTGTTCACATATTTGTAATCCAA
Source organism: Bacteroidota bacterium (assembly GCA_043750395.1). Taxonomy (GTDB): domain Bacteria; phylum Bacteroidota; class Bacteroidia; order Flavobacteriales; family Flavobacteriaceae; genus Flavobacterium. The sequence goes on from JAYVBR010000539.1 coordinate 648, forward strand.
AAAAGACAACAATTTTTAGCTACTTTTTAGTTGTAAGACAAACATTAATAATACAATAAATTTAACAAGAATATGAACAAAACTGCTGAATCGGTATGGGAAAATTGCCTTTCTTTCATCAAAGACAACATCCAAGAGCAAGCTTACAAAACTTGGTTCGAACCAATTAAGTCAGTTGAGTTATCAGACAATGCTTTGCATATTCAAGTTCCGAGTAAATTTTTTTATGAATGGCTCGAAGAACATTACGTTAAATTATTAAAAGTTGCCTTAACCAAAGAACTGGGAAAAAACGCAAAATTACTATATAAAATTAGAATGGAAAATACTTATGGCAATAAAGAGCCGTTTGTAGAAAAAATTCCAAGCTCAAATAGAACTTCTGTAAAATCGCAAGATGTAGACGCTCCTTTTAAAAGTTTGAATCACGAATTAAGAAATCCATTTGTAATTCCAGGAATTCGAAACCTAAAAATCGAATCTCAGTTAAACGCAAATTACAGTTTTGATAATTTCTTAGAGGGTGACTCAAATCGTTTAGCAAGATCCGCAGGAATGGCTGTTGCTAATAAACCAGGCGGAACATCGTTCAATCCATTACTCATTTTTGGTGGTGTTGGACTAGGAAAAACCCACTTGGCTCACGCAATTGGTGTAGAAATTAAAGACAAATATCCTGAAAAAACAGTTTTGTATATTTCTGCTGAGATTTTTACACAACAATATATAGAAGCTGTTAAGAAAAATAACAGGAACGATTTTATACATTTTTATCAATTAATTGATGTTTTAATTATTGATGATGTTCAATTTCTATCAGGAAAAACAGGAACTCAAGATGTATTTTTTCATATATTTAATTACTTACATCAGAACGGAAAACAAGTAATTTTGACCTCGGATAAAGCACCAGTCGATATGCAAGACATTGAGCAACGCTTGTTGTCACGTTTCAAATGGGGATTGTCTGCCGAGTTGCATCAGCCTGATTATGAGACTCGTGTAGCGATTTTAAAAAATATTCTTTACAGAGATGGTGTCGAAATGCCCGATGATATTGTAGAATATGTTGCAAAAAATATCAAGACAAACGTTCGTGAATTGGAAGGCGCAATTATATCTTTAATTGCACAATCGTCATTCAATAAAAAAGAAGTTACCGTTGATTTAGCCAAAAGCGTAGTCGAAAAATTCGTTAAGAACGTAAAACGTGAAATTTCTATTGATTACATTCAAAAAACAGTTTCTGATTATTTTCAGTTGGATTTAGAATTATTACAATCCAAAACAAGAAAACGTCACGTGGTTCAAGCAAGACAATTGGCAATGTTTTTTGCTAAGAAATTTACAAAAGCATCGTTGGCAAATATTGGTTCACAAATTGGAGATAGAGATCACGCAACTGTACTTCACGCCTGCAAAACTGTCGATAATTTAGTTTCCACAGATAAGCAATTCAAGAAATATGTAGAAGATATTCACAAAAAATTATCTTTATAAATAATACCATTTATACGTTTAAAATAGTCTAAAGAAACTTAATTATTTTTTGTCAAGACAATGATAAAAAATATTGCATAGCCTTTGTT
>JAYVBR010000540.1:0-2230 GCA_043750395.1 Bacteroidota bacterium
TATAAATGTTTCAAAAAAAGCAGTTAATTTAGAAATTATTTTTTCTGGATTATCTAATTCTAAATTGTAAATAGCGACATAAACTGGTTTGGCATCTTGCTCAAAATGCAATAAATCATTAGTAATATTGGTCCAAAAAGCAGCATTAGTTTTTTGAATTTCAAACTTGAAATCTTTCTCTAATTCGGGAAGGATTATATTTTGTAGGATATGAATAGTTGTTTTCATTATTGAGTATTCATTTCGTTAAAAGCCATTTTTCTTAATCGTTCTTGGCATTTTGATTTTTGACTTTTAGTATTATCAGAACTTGTATAACCAAAAATTTCTTTTAGTTCGATCATCGATTTTTTATGATACCAAAATTGTGTTAGTAGTTCATAACAATGACCTTTGTCTAATTTCATTGTTTGTAACGCTTTTTCTAAAGCTAAAAATTGTACTTCTTTTGGATTGTCTATTTCGTCTAAACAATCTGTAATTTGATTATTGTTATTCGATACTTGTCCGTCCGAATCTCCATCATCAAAAGCAATATTTCGTTTGTCGTTTTTAAATTTGTTCAACAACTGAAACCTACAAACTGAATTTATATATACCTGCAGTGATGCCGTCAAAACAAAATCGCCTTTCAAAATTTTTTCGTATAAAACCAAAATACTATCGTGAAAAATATCGTCCAACTCATACTCTTTCAATTTGTTGCTGGTCATTTTTCGTAAAAACGAAATGCTGTATTGCTTGCATCGTTTATAAACTTCACCCAGATAGTCTTGATTTTCTTTAATTAAAAGGACTAATTTTTGGTCGGATAGTTGGCTGTATTGGGTTGCTTTACTCATTTTAATGTGCTATACTTTTTAAACAAAGCACAAAATAACTATTTTTTTTGAGAAGATGCTATTTTACAACTCAATAACCGCATTAATATTTTAAAAATCAAATACCAATCTATTTATTTAAAGGCAATAGATTGGTATTATTATTTATTAATTATCTAACGTAAGTTTTGTTTCCGTTACTGTTAATATAATACTGACCACCTCTTGAGCCACTGTAAACTGGCACATTGGTTCTATAAACAGGTTGTTGGTAAACTGGTGTTACATAAGTTGGTTGTGAATAAACTGGTTGTGAATAAATTGGTGTTGAATAAGTTGGTGTTGAATAAGTTGGTGTTAAATAAGTTGGTGTTGAATAAGTTTGGTTTGTTGCGCTTCGGGTATATCCAGGAACATAAGTTCCATTGCTTCGGGTATAACCAGGTACATAAGTGATTTGTGCAAAAGTAATTGCCGATGTAAATAAGAATGCCATAACGAATAGTAAATTTTTCATAATATTTGATTTTAAGTGTTTAGAATTAGAGATTTAATTTTATTTATAATTATTACCTAACGTAGGTCTTGTTTCCGTTGCTGTTAATGTAGTATTGACCACCTCGAGAACCTGTATAAATTGTATTACTTGAACTGTAACTTGGCGAAGAATAACTTTGGGTCGAATAGTTTGGTGAAACGTAGGTTTGTGGCGTCGAATAAGTATAAGTTGGTCTGCTGTAAGTTGGCGTATAAGTGCTTCTTGTAGTTCTGTAACCATCTCTTGGTTGTGTTCCTGCTCTTCCAGTATAAGGATTGGTGTTGCCAATGGTGCTATAATTATCATTGCGAGTAGCGTTTGGATAAGTACGCTGATGGGGTTGAACATAAGTGCAATTACTTCTGTAATAACCGCGAACTGAAACTTGTGCAAATGACACAATTGAAAAGAATAAAAATGCGATAAGGAATAGGAAATTTTTCATAATAAGTAAATTTTAAATTGTTAATGATTATTTGTTTATACTTATTAATACAGAAACTATAAAAAGGTAACCCATTATTTTTTATAATTTTAAAAATAATTCATAATATATTAGTTATCAATTATTTAAAATATTGTTTTTTAATAAACAATATTATTTTTCATTGTTTGATAACAAAAAAGACCATCATTGCTGATGATCTTTTCAAAAAAAAAACAAATAAATCTGAAATAAGTTTCAGAAATTTTATTAATCTAGTTTAGGACTAGACAATGTTATTATAACACCAATTAAAGGAGTAAGAAACAAACAAGCGACCATTGACCACATATAGCCAATTTTTCTTTTTTCGCCTAAATACATTGGGATAATCCAAAGCGAAAATAACAGATTGAGAAGAATTCCGAATACCATAATTTTAAATAT
>JAYVBR010000541.1:0-5165 GCA_043750395.1 Bacteroidota bacterium
AGCCGAAGCATTACATTGCGGTTGTTACTGTATTGCATCTGCTTTTGGTGGTGTTCCAGAGGTTTTAAACTCAGGAAAATGGGGCGTTTTGATAGAAAATCCAAATAATGTTGCCTACTGGACAACGGCAATTCAAAATTATTTGCTCAATAAAAATCTCAAATTTGATTTTCCGAACAATGAAATCACATCTAAAAAATGGAATCAAAATATGAATATAATCATTCAAAATGCTAAAAATAATTTTTCGTTAAGAGTTAAAAATGACTAAAACAATAGCTATAATTCCTGCTCGTGGCGGCTCAAAACGCTTGCCAAACAAAAACACAATGCCTCTGGGTGGAATTCCGCTATTGGCACACAGTATTCTATTTGCGCAAAAACATTCTTTTATTGATGAAGTTTTTGTTACATCAAATGACGAAAACATTAAAAAAATTGCTTTGAAATATGGAGCTAAAGTAATCGACAGACCCGAAAATTTATCAGGAGATTTCGAACCAACAATTTCTGCTTTAAAACACGTTTTGGAAAATATCGCAGAAATAGAAAACGTTGTTTTATTGCAACCAACCAATCCATTAAGACCAGAAAATTTATTAATTCAAGCATTCGAAATATTTCAAAATCAAAATCTTGATAGTTTGTTTACAGTTACCAGAAATCATCATAAACTTGGTAAAATCATTGATAATATATTCAAACCATTCAACTACAAAATCGGTCAAAGAAGCCAAGATTTAGAGCCACTTTTTTTTGAAAATGGTTTGATGTATATTTCAAAATCTAACTTAATATTTAATGATAAAATAATTTCTGAAAATGCTTTTCCTCTCGAAGTAAACCATATTTTTGCAAATGTTGATATTGATACCCAAGACGATTTCGATTACGCGGAATATCTAATTAAAAACATAAATGAATTATAAAAAAATTGCTCAAGAAAATTACTATAAATTTGCTTTCGTAGAAGGTAATCAGCACATTGCTAGTGAATTTGCACTTGTTTCAATCTTAAAATTGATAAAAGATCATAACATAAAATCTATCCTTGAAGTTGGATTAGGAATTGGGTCAATCGCCGATACTATTTTTAAATATGAAAAAGCGAACAGTCAAAAAATTCAATATACAGGAACCGAAGCCAATCAATTTTGTTTAGAAGCTTTGTCAAAAAATGTTGAAAATTATAGTTCAATAGAATTATATTCGTCGATTTCAGAAATACCCAAAACCCAAAAATACGATTTTATAATTGTTGATGGTTCGGACGAGTCGTTAATCGAAATCAAGGTTTTTTGCAAATCGAATACTATAATTTTTGTTGAAGGATTTCGTGGCTCTCAAGTTGATTCTTTAAAAGAAATTTTTCCAAAATTCAAACATGCCGAAATAATCTCTTCGTATAAAAACCCAAAACATGGCCCATTTTCATCAGATATTTGGGCTGGTGGAGGACAATTAATTTTTATAAATCCAATTTTTTCTGAAAACATTTATTGGTTTAAAGAAAAAGCTAAATCATTTTTTAAACGAAGATTACGAAAATTCAAAAAATAATGAATCCATACATAACCATCGCAGGACGAAAAATTGGTCCAGATTATCCGCCAATTGTCATTGCCGAAATCGGAATCAACCACGAAGGTTCACTCGAAGTCGCAAAACAAATGGTCGATGCTGCCAAACGTGCAGGTGTTGAGGTCGTAAAACACCAAACACACATCGTTGCCGACGAAATGAACAAAGCTGCAAAGCTTGTAATTCCTGGCAACGCCACAGTTTCAATTTACGAAATTATGGAACGCTGTTCGCTCAACGAACAAGACGAATTAGAATTAAAAAACTACGTCGAAAGTCTAGGAATGATTTTTATTTCGACACCATTTTCGCGAGCAGCAGCCGAAAGATTAAAAAAATTCGATATTCCAGCCTACAAAATAGGTTCTGGAGAATGCAACAATTATCCATTGTTAGAACACATTGCAAGTTTCGGAAAACCAGTGATTTTGAGCACTGGAATGAACACAATTGAATCTGTGCAAAAAGCAGTTGCAATTTTCGACAAACAAAATGTTCCAGTAGCACTTTTGCATACGACCAATTTGTATCCAACACCAATACATTTGGTTCGTTTTGGAGCAATGACTCAGCTTCACAACGCATTTTCAAACAAAGTTTTTGGACTATCCGACCATACTTTAAACAACAATGCGTGTCTTGGTGCGGTTGCTTTAGGCGCAAGTATTCTCGAACGACATTTTACCGACACTATGCAACGTCAAGGGCCAGATATTGTGTGCAGTATGGACGAAAACGCAACTAGAGAATTGATAATTTCTAGCAATGAAATCTGGCAAATGCGTGGAGGCACCAAAAAACCAGCCGACGAAGAACAAGTAACCATCGATTTTGCATTTGCAACCGTTTGCACAATTGCATCAATCAAAAAAGGAGAAGTTTTTACTAAAGAAAACATTTGGGTAAAACGACCAGGAACTGGCAAAATTCTTGCTGAAAAATTCAATGATATTCTAGGAAAAACAGCTACTCGAGATATTGATAATGATGAGCAATTGATATTAGAAGACATAAATTAGAATAATTTTTAGAGCCTAATCCAGCTTTTCGTTTCAAGCTTTTTTATTTCAAACTATTTTTTTAATTTTCGGAAAGAGCTTCCGTTGGTCGCTTTTTCGAAAAAACAAAAATTAGTTTTTAATTTCAAAAGGCTTTTCACTGCAATCTGGGGCAAAAAACCAATAATGACTAAAAAAATCCTTTTCCTTACAGGCACACGAGCCGATTTTGGTAAAATAAAATCATTAATTTCAATTTTAGAAAACGATCCTAATTTTGAAGTTTTTGTATTTGTGACTGGTATGCATTTGCAAAAAGAATACGGATATACATTGCTAGAAATCGAACGTTGCAAATTCAAAAATATTCATACTTTCGAAAACCACACACACGAAACCACAATGGATTTGACATTGGCAAAAACCATCGAAGGTTTGTCAAGTTTTGTCAAAAATTGCAATCCAGATCTAATTGTCATTCACGGCGATAGAGTAGAAGCTTTGGCTGGCGCAATTGTTGGTTCGCTCAACAATATTTTGGTTGCACACATCGAAGGTGGCGAAGTTTCTGGAACAATAGACGAATTGATTCGGCATTCGACCAGCAAAATGAGTCATATTCATTTTGTTTCGAACGAATTAGCCAAAAATCGCTTAATGCAAATGGGCGAAATATCCGAATCGATTTTCACTATTGGTTCACCAGATTTAGACATTATGTTTTCGGATAATTTACCTGATTTAAAAACCGTAAAAAATTATTACGAAATCAATTTTGATGAATTTGCAATCGTAATGTTTCATCCGGTAACTACCGAAATTAATGAAATGTATAATTACACACGAAATTTTGTAAAAAGTCTCGAAAACGACAACCATAATTATGTAGTCATTTATCCAAACAACGATTTAGGAAGCCAATTTATTATTGATGAATACCAGAAATTAAAAAACAATTCAAGATTCAGAATTTTTCCATCGTTACGATTCGAATATTTTTTAACGTTATTGAAAAACGCAAAATTTATTATTGGCAACAGCAGCGCAGGAATTCGTGAAGCACCATACTATGGAATTCCAATAATAAATATTGGTACTAGACAGCAAAATCGTGCTGTTAGTTCAGATATCTTAAATGTAGATTATTCAGAAAATCAAATTAAAAAAGCACTAACTATAATCGATAATCATAAAGTTATAGTTACTGCAAATGATTTTGGACAAGGAAATGCTGCAGAATTGTTTCTTAAATCACTTGAAAATAACGATATTTGGCAACTCAACCATCAAAAGCAATTTCGAGATATTTATAATAAACTTTGAAAAATGTTAGAAAAAACTAATTCGTTACTTCAAACAATATTGAAATTTTTCATTTTAGTATTCTTCCTTATTTTTATGGTCTATTTTTCTAAATCAGAAGCGGGTAGTGGCGACGAGTTAGTTTTTCTTAAAGATTTGGAATTATTAAAAATAAATTGGTTTAAAGCAATTTCAAGTGAAATAGGACTTACTTATTTGCCATTGGCTTATATATTTTCATTTTTTTTAAAGGATTATATAGCTTTAAGAGTAGTCAATATTCTTCTTTTTGTTTTTCTTTATATTTATTTTAAAAAAATTGGCGAAATAAAAAATAAAATGTTCGACTTTTATTTTTTGTTTTTTTCTGCATCGGGTTGGTTTATGTTAGGTACAAACGATACGCTTTTTATTGTTTCTTTAACCATTTTTTTTAATGAAGTTTATAAAATATTAGAGAACAAAGAAAAAACAAATCATAATTTATTATTGTGTTCACTTATAATTGCCTTTTTTACTCGAGAATTAATTTATATATATATTCCAATAATTATTTTCTCATTTATTCTAATTCATAAAAAAAGAGTCAATGTTTTTCTAAACATAAAAATTCCATTATTGCTATTGTGTTTTTTTGTCATACTAAATATTCCTTCATTGATAAATAATCATAGTTTTTCTTATGATAATAAAAAACCACCAATAACAGCAAGATCCAATTGGTCACAAAGACAATATTTAGCACAATTAATGGTCAATAATGGTCAACTAGAAAACCATCAACATCCAAGTTGGGATCAAACAGATGCTTATTTGAATAAAAATGGCGCAAATTCATTGCCAAATGGATTAATTTCTGGAATGCTATTCGATGTTAAGTTAACAATCAAAGAGTTTTTTAAAGATTTTGCAGATGTGATTTTTCAATCAATTCGACAAACTGGTTTTGTTGTTTTTATAAATTTGTGTTTATTGTTCTATTTTATTTACACAAAAAAAACATTAGATTTTATTTTTTTGCCTTTGGCAACTTTTGTAATGATTTCAATTTTTTCATTAATAATAATTTCTTATGTCGAATCACGCTGGTTAATTCCGCTATATATTATGTCATTTGTTTATTTCAGTGATCTAGAATTGAATAATAAATTGCATAAACTCGTGCCGCTTTTTAATAGCATAACTCTAATTCTGGTAATTATTTATGGCACTTTTAGAGTTTGGAATAAATTATAAATTACAATAATTGTTAATACATATAAGTGAACAAGTTATTTGATTTTT
>JAYVBR010000542.1:0-5161 GCA_043750395.1 Bacteroidota bacterium
CTGCCCTTTCCTTGTTTGAAGACAATGACAAAAATCTTTGGGTTGGTCTTGACAATGGTATAAATTGTATAAATCTAAAATCGCCTGTTAAAAGTTATACCGACACAACCGGAATGTTAGGAACCGTGTACACATCACTTTTGCACAACGGAAAATTGTATATTGGAACCAATCAAGGTTTGTTTTATAAAAATTATGATTCTAATGATGCTTTTCAGTTTATATTAGGCACCAAAGGTCAAGTTTGGTCTTTGTTCGAATATGACAATTTGGTATTTTGTGGACACAACACGGGTAGTTTTATAATAGAAAATGGTTTATCAAAGCAAATTTTTTCGCAATCAGGAACTTGGAAATTTGAAAAAGTTCCAAACCACAACAACCTTATAATTCAAGGTAATTATTTTGGTTTTTCGATTTTAGAAAAAATAAATAACCAATGGGTTTATCGAAATAAAATCGTTGGATTTGATTATTCGTCCAAGTTTTTTGAAATAAATAAAAATCTAGAAATTTATGTTTGCCACGAATATAAAGGCATTCTTAGATTTAAACTAGACAATAAATTGCAAAAAGCCAACAATGTTTTTACTTATGAATCGCCTACAAAAGGTAAAAATGCTTGTCTTGCAAAATACAATAATGCTATTTATTATGCCTATAAAGATGGTATTTTTAAATTGAATGATAAAACCAAGCAGTTCGAAAAAGATAATTTATTGAGTAAGGTTTTTGAAAACAATGAATATAAATCAGGCAAATTAATGGTCGATAAATCCAATAAATTATGGTTGTTTTCTAAAAATTACATTAATTATTTTTCATTAAGTAAATTAGGATCAACCTTAAAACAAAACGCTATTCCGATTTCGGCTTCCTTAACCAATTCGCTTTTAGGATATGAAAACATTAATCAATTGAGTAATTCGCTTTATTTAATTGGTACAACTGATGGTTATTATACAATGAATATCAGCGATTTAAGTTTCAAAAACTATAATATATCAATATCAAATATAGCAGTCAACAAGTTTAATGAAAATATAAAAAATTTTCCTATTTCTGTCGATGGAGTTATGCAATACAACCAAAACAATATTACTTTTAGTTACACTGTTCCAGAATACAACAAATATATCAATGCCGAATATCAATATTTATTAAAAGACGTTCAAGATGAATGGAGCGAATGGAGTGCTCAATCATCCATAAATTTTAAAAACTTAGAACCAGGAAATTATACTTTTAAAGTTAGAGCCAAAATTGCCAATTCGATTCCTGAAAATATTGCTGTTTATAAATTTACAATTTCCAAACCTTGGTATTTGACTTATTTGGCGTTATTTTGTTATTTAATACTGTTTTTAATAGCTGTCAATTACATTCATAAAGCGTACGAAAATTATTATCAAAAACAACAAGAGAAGTTAATAGACGAGAATAATTTGTTATTAGAAATCAAAGAACTGGAGAACGAACAACAATTAATGAAAGTTAAAAACGAACAATTGTCTCAAGATGTTGATAATAAAAGCAGAGAATTGGCGGTTTCGACCATGAGCCTTATTAAAAAAGATGAACTTCTCGCATTAATAAAAGAAGATTTGAAATCGACAACAGAAGACAGTAGCAAAAACATAAAATCGGTAATATCAAACATAACAAAAAACATAACAACTGACAGTTCTTGGAATGTTTTTAAAGAAGCTTTTGATAATGCCGATAAAGATTTCTTGAAGAAAGTAAAATTAGCACATCAATCATTAACTCCAAACGATTTAAGGCTCTGTGCCTATCTTAGATTGAACCTTTCGTCCAAAGAAGTTGCGCCATTAATCAATATTTCTGTTAGAAGCGTTGAGATAAAACGATACCGTTTGCGTAAAAAAATGGATTTACCTCATGAGCAAGGTCTTGTAGAGTATATTTTGTCTATATAGACCAATACATTTACTAAAAAATAACTTAACATTACCACAACATTATCGATTTCGTAATCCTAAAATTATCACTTATTATGATTTTTTGCGAATTTAATAATTATCAAATCCTCAATTATAAACACTTTTCTTTATCGAATGCTAGTTTAATAACTTATTTTATTGTGATGTATGTTTTTTGTTGTAGTTGTTTTAAAAAAGAATACAACATTTTTTTTCTATTTTTATAATTCATAAATTATTTATAGATTTACTTCTAAAATTTTAACTAACCAAACTATATGAAAAAAATTATTTATTTATTAACCTTTTGGTGTTTATCAAACAATTTACTTGCACAATCAGATAAAGTAGTTATTGAAAAATCTGAAACTGGTTTCAAACTTAAAGTCAATGGAAGCGATTTTATAATAAATGGAATGAATTGGGATTATTGTCCAATTGGTAATAATTATTCTTATAGTTTGTGGCTACAACCAGAGACTTTAATTAAAGATGCGCTTGACGACGAAATGTCATTATTAAAAAATATGGGTGTAAATACTATCCGTGTTTATTCGGGCATGCCAAAAAAATGGATTGAATATGTTTATAACAATTATGGCATTTATACAATGGTCAACCACACTTTTGGACGTTATGGTTTGACTTTAAACGGAGTTTGGAAAGTAAATACCGAATATTCTGACCAAACAACACACGACGTTTTGTTGAAAGAAGTCAAACAAATGACCGAAGAGTATAAAAACACCAAAGGTTTACTCCTGTTAATGTTAGGAAACGAAAATAATTATGGTTTGTTTTGGGATGGCGCAGCTACCGAAAATATTCCAATGCAAGATCGAGCATCAACCAAACGCGCAGTTTTCATGTACAAACTGTTCAATGAAGCAGCTTTGGAGATGAAAAAAATCGATGATTCTCATCCAATCGGAATGTGTAATGGCGACTTGTTATTTGCAGAATTAATTTCTAAAGAATGTCCTGATATTGATTTTTTTGGAACAAATGTTTATCGTGGTGCTTCTTTTGGAGATTTTTTTGATCGTGTAAAAAAGGAAATTGGTAAACCAATGCTATTCGCTGAATTTGGATCAGATGCTTTTAATGCTGTTACAAATGAAGAAGATCAAAAATCGCAAGCATTTTATGTAAAAAGCAATTGGAAAGAAATTTATGAAAATGTTGATGGTTTAGGTAAAGCAGGAAATTCACTTGGTGGTTTTACTTTTCAGTTTAGCGATGGTTGGTGGAAAACTGGTCAAACCGTAAATCTTGATGTTCACGATAACGATGCTTCTTGGTCAAACGGCGGTTACGCCAACGATTTTGTAAAAGGCGAAGACAATATGAACGAAGAATGGTTTGGTATCTGTGCCAAAGGACCAACAAATGCAAAAGGTTTGTATCAATTATATCCACGTTCTGCTTATTATGTACTTCAGGAAGCGCACAGATTTAATCCTTATGCTGCGGGAACATCTTTAAGTTCAATTAAAACTTATTTCGATAATATTCAACAAATTGGTGCGGATTTAAAAGCAAGAGGAGACAAAGCTGCATTAAAATCTAATGCTACTGATATTTTAAAAATCAGTAATCTTAGAGCCGAATTTACTACTTTTAACACTGGCGGAAGTTTAATAACTACTCCAAAAGTTGCCGATCCAGCTGGTTCTAATTTTCCAAATAAGCTAGGTTTTGACCAAATGCAATCTTATTATATAGGTGTAGAAGGAAACCCAACTGCCAATATGAAAGCCAACGTAAACGTAAGTATACTTGGTCGAGTTGCCGAAAATCCAATAAATGAAATTTTTTATGAAAATAGAGGCAGAACCCAAAAAATTAATTCCACAACTGGAATTGTAGAATTTAGCGATGCTAACAGAGTACAAATTTATAATGCATCATATAAATGGAACCAAAAATATTTTGATTTAAAAGGTTTTTTCAGAACAGGACATTATCATTGGGGTTACGAAGGCGATTTCTTCGGATTGTATCCAGAAGCGAATTATGGTTCAAATTTAGATTTATATAACGGAGAAACTTCTGGTTTCGAAATCGATGGTAAAAAAAGTATCAAAGGTTTAAAAGTCGCTTTTGGACCACAATTATGGTGGGGAGCCAATCCAGCATTTTTATTGAAGTATGCCAAAAAATTTGGAAAATTTGATTTAGCAACTGTTTTTCACGAAGATGTTGCCGATGCTGGTGCAGCACTTACATCAATTGCAATTCCGATGCCCAAAACCCGACGCGCAACAGTTTATTTAAAAACAAAATTAGATGCTTTCGGTCTTGAATTAGGTGGAATTTGGGGTGGTCAACCATTAAACGGGCGTGTTTTTCAAAATTTCAAAGAAGCGGCTGGAGTTTACACCGTTTATGACGATAAAGTTAAATCTAAAGACAATTGGGGAGCCAAAGCCAAAATTACTTTTACTAAAGGAACTTTCAATTTTTATACCCAAGCCGCAGTTATGGGATTGGTTGCCAATGGTGGAGCCGATAACACAAAAACTTTTACAGGTTGGAGATTAAAAGATTCTGGAAGTGGCAACCAGACCAATTTTTTGGCTGGACTTACCTATAATTTAGGACATTTTCAAATTGCACCCAACTTTTTATGGCAAAAACCTTTAGTTGCCGCAATGCCCAACGATGTCAATGCACCCGGAAGATTAAGAAATATTCAAGCTGATCCATTCGTAGTTAGAGTAAACAGAGAAATGGTTGCAGGAGAATTATTACTTGCCTATGACCCAACGCCAGGAACTTGGTTACACGATTGGGACAACGATCGCACCGAAGACGCAAAATTTGCAATTAGCACCGATTTTGTTTTCCGAAAATTACCGACAACCCAAGATGCCGCCATAGGTTTTTTAAGTAATCGAACTTTATTTGCATTCGCGAAATCAGCACCAGCGCAAGATTTATGGGAATTAAACACAAGATTAGTATCTAAAATAAATCCAAATTTTGGAATAATTGCCAATTTATTAATAGGAAATGCACAATCAAACGGAAGCGATGACAGATTAATCGAACGTTATGGTGGCGATATTCGTATGATTTGTAATAAAATTAAAGTCGTTGGAACTTTCAAAGTCAACGATTGGGGACCTTATGACTATCATAAAGATTTCAACTTAACTTATCCGCAACAATTAATGCTCGACGTTTCTACAACTTTAGGCAAACCAGATTGGTTC
>JAYVBR010000543.1:0-2207 GCA_043750395.1 Bacteroidota bacterium
AAAAAAAAATCCCCAAATCGAAATTTAAGGATTTTTTTTTGAAATTTTTAAAAAAAAATTAATAAAAGATAGCAAGCTGATTGTAGTCTCGTTAAATAAACTAGAAGCCTCGTCTTTCGCTCTAAATCCTCAAATTTCGATTTGGGGATTTTTTTTGAAATTTTTAAAAAAAATTAATAAAAGATAGCAAGCTGGTTGTAGTCTCGTTAAATAAACGAGAAGCCTCGTCTTTCGCTCTAAATCCTCAAATTTCGATTTGGAGATTTTTTTTGTGAAATTTTTATTTTAAAATCAGAAAGCTTTTTTAATGAATATAAATTGAAAAACTTTTTATTATTCTGAATACGATTCTAGCAATTCTTAAAATTACTTCAAAAAAAACAATTACCAAAATCAATTGAATTGAAGTGAAAACTAAATTTGATTTTTTAAAGGTAAAATTTTAAAGACTTGAAATAATTTAGCTTGCTTAGATGTTTAAAAAACAAAATTTTCTAATTTTTTAATCCAATAAAAACGCCTAAAAACTTCCTTATTAAATACAAGTCTCTTACCTTTGCAAGTCGCATTAAAATCTAATAAAATGAACCAAAACAGCAAACGCAGAGAAGCTTTATTATATCACGCCAAACCAAAACCAGGCAAAATCCAAGTCGTTCCAACCAAAAAATATGCCACGCAAAGAGATTTATCTTTGGCGTATTCTCCAGGTGTAGCCGAACCTTGTTTAGAAATTGCAAAAGACGTTAACAACGTTTATAAATACACCGCCAAAGGCAATTTAGTAGCTGTAATTACTAACGGAACGGCGGTTTTAGGTCTTGGCGATATTGGTCCAGAAGCCTCGAAACCAGTTATGGAAGGCAAAGCACTTTTATTCAAAATTTTTGCCGATATAGATGTTTTTGACATAGAAGTCGACGCCACAGATATTGACAAATTCGTCGAAACCGTAAAAGCAATTGCGCCAACTTTTGGAGGAATCAATCTCGAGGATATTAAAGCACCAGAATCGTTTGAAATCGAACGCCGTTTGGTCGAAGAATTAAATATTCCAGTAATGCACGACGACCAACACGGAACCGCAATTATCTCCTCGGCAGCTTTGTTGAACGCATTAGAATTTGCCAATAAAAATATTAATGATGTAAAACTAGTCGTTTCGGGTGCAGGATCGGCAGCGTTAGCTTGTGCCAATTTATATGTTTTGTTAGGCATCAATCCAAATAATATTATATTGTTTGACAAAGATGGTGTATTATCATCTGAAAGAACCGATTTGACCAATTTGCAAAAAAAATATGCTTTTGGAAAACCAAATTGCACCCTTTTAGAAGCGTTGGATAATGCTGATGTTTTCCTTGGTTTATCCGTAGGAAACATTCTCACGCCCGAAATGTTACTCGCTATGGCAAATGATCCAATAGTTTTTGCAATGGCAAACCCTGTTCCCGAAATAGATTTTGATGTTGCAATTGCAACTCGCGAAGATGTTATTATGGCAACCGGACGATCAGACTATCCTAATCAAGTCAATAATGTTTTAGGTTTTCCTTACATTTTTCGTGGTGCGCTAGATGTTCGTGCAACCAAAATTAACGAAGCGATGAAAATGGCTGCTGTAAAAGCATTGGCGAATTTAGCTAAAGAATCGGTGCCTGAACAAGTAAATATTGCCTATGGCGAAACCAAACTTAATTTTGGTCGAGATTATATCATTCCAAAGCCATTTGACCCAAGATTAATAACAACGGTTGCCCCAGCAGTTGCAAAAGCGGCGATGGATTCTGGTGTAGCACTCAACCCAATTACTGATTGGGCTAAATATCACGACGAACTTGAAGAACGTTTAGGTACTGATAATAAATTATTAAGATTACTAAATAACAGAGCCCGAACTGATAAAAAAAGAGTCGTATTTGCCGAAGCAGATCATCTTGATGTTTTAAAAGCTGCTCAAATTGCTTATGAAGAAGGTCTTGCAATTCCTATTTTGCTTGGTTGTCGAGAATTGATTCAAGAATTAAAACAAGAAATTGGCTTTGAAGCCGATGTCGAAATTATCGATCCAAAAACTGATGAAGAAGAAGCAAAAAGACTAGAATATGCCGATATTTTCTGGAAACAAAGACAAAGAAGTGGCATTTCGCTTCTTGATGCTCAAAAATGGATGCGCGAACGTAACTATTATGCAGCAATGATGGTCA
>JAYVBR010000544.1:0-11859 GCA_043750395.1 Bacteroidota bacterium
ATCGCAAGCAAGATCTATTAGTATAAACGACAACAATGATGTTATCATTGCAGGATCTGCACAAAATTCTTTAAGTGTTGTTTCAGGTAGATTATGGAATTCGAACGCAATATCTCCCGAAAAATTTGAAAATGGTACATTGATGTGTTCAGTACACACGCAAGGAACAAATGTGTATGTATGCGGTTTTACAGCAAGTGCAGGTAATGTTCAAGCAACGTTGTGGAAAAATAATCAACCTACTAAATTATCTCAAAATAAATCGAATGCCAATTCTGTATTTGCGACTGCAACAGACACTTATGTTGCAGGAAATGAAGAAAATCAAGAAAAAAGAGCGTGTATTTGGAAAAATGGAAGCATCCAAATATTATCAACTCTAAAATCTGTGGCATTGTGCGTATTTGTAACCGAAAAATAAAAAACTATGAAAAATTTAAAAACATTATTTGCAATCGCAATATTATCAATTTCGTGCAGCAAAGACAATGACGAGCCACAACCACAACCAGAAATTCCAAAAGTGACAACAGTCTATGTTGGAGGTACATCATACATTACAGAAAATGCGACAAAGGGTACCGCAACCATTTGGGTCAATGGTGTTGCACAATATCTTACTACAACACTTGGGCTTACATCGGTGGTAAATTCTGTCTATGTCGATGGAAACGAAAATGTCTTTTCCGTTGGGTATGAAGGCGATTTTGGTAATACAAAAGCAATTAAATGGGAAAACGGTGTAAAAACAACTTTAAGTCAAGTGATTGGCTCTTCAGCAAAAGGTGTATTTGTAGCGAACGGAAAAACTTATATTGTTGGAAGCGTTAACAATGCTGCTGTAATTTGGTATAATAATAATACCGAAGTTACACTATCTGTAGGTACATCATTGGCAAATTCTGTCTGTGTAAATGGAAACGATATATATATTGCGGGTTTTAGTTATAATGGCGGAACGCATCCGCAAGCCACATTATGGAAAAATAATGGTTCGTTAACTTTTCCAATAACTTTTACGCCAATCAAACTGAATAACAATAATTCAGAAGCAATTTCTGTTGTAGCTAATAACAATGGTGTTTATACCGCAGGATATGAAATTACATCTGTACAAACTTCAAAACTTTGGAAAAATAATTTAAGTACGCAAGATTACGGAAACGATACAAGTATGTATTCTGTTTTTGTGCAAGGTTTAAATATATATACTTCTGGTTTTACAAGAATTAGCGGAGTTCCAAAAGCCACTATTTGGAAAGATAATACACCCACTATTTTATCGCAAAATCAATCTATTGCAGCTTCAGTTTTTGCTACCGATACCGATTTTTTCGTAGCTGGTAGTGAAGTTATTGGAACTTCGAATACATTCAATGCTTCATTTTGGAAAAATGGAATAAAACAAGTTTTATCAACCAATGGCGGAGTGGCATATTCATTATTTGTAACTAAAAAATAAAAAACTATGAAAATTTTAAAAACATTACTCGCAGTTGCAATATTAACAAATCTTTTTGCGTGCAATAAAGATGAAGATGTGCCAACAATAATTCCAGAACCGCAAGTGGAAGATACTACATTGAAGTTACCAGCCACTTTTACAAATAATACACGAACAGCTCTTTTTGACGGAAATAATAATTCTCCAGATTTAGGAATTACAGAAAGTCAAATAACTTTGGATAAAGATGGAATAATAAAAAGGTCAAGCCTTATATATATTCAACTTGACTTGTCACACGAAAATGCAAATGACATTTCGATTGTATTAGTTGCCCCAGATGGTGCAAAATGTACATTAATAAAAAGAATTGATGGTGCAACAGTGCTATTTGTTTCAGGGAATATACTTGATTTTAATTCTCAATATCCTAATGCAATTCCTACTGATGCTTCAATACCACCAAATCAAGCTCAATTTGTTTCTGCTGGAAAATACAAGCCCACTTTTGGATCAAATCCAAGTCCAATTCAAGTAGCAATTTTGCCAACTATGTCTAGTTTTTTTTACAACAAAAATATTAAAGGTATCTGGAAATTAAAAATATATGATTCAAATCCCTCTTTTACAGGAATATTGAATTCTTGGAGTATAAAGATAGCAGATGGAGCATTTGAAGAGATTTAAAAACAATTCAATTTTATGTCAATTATTTAAATAAAAAACCTATGAAAAATCTACTAATAATTTGCTCAATATTTCTGATTTTTTCTTGTAGTAAAGAGGACAATTCAACACAACAAACGCTTCAAGAACCAGCCAAAGTAACAAACATTTACATCGGTGGCAGCCAAAAAATTAACGGCAAAGAAAAAGCTACGATTTGGAAAAATGGCGCAGCACAATTGTTGGCGACCGATGCGGATAATGCTTCAAGAGTCAATTCAGTTTATGTTTCAGGAAACGATGTTTATGCAGTTGGATTCCAAGTTTTTCCGACAGTAATTAGAGCAGCTTTATGGAAAAACGGAGATTATATTACTTTAGAATATAACCTTTCGGAAGCGTACTCAATTCAAGTCTTTAAAGACCAGATTTATATTGTAGGACAATTTGACAATAATGCAACATTGTGGGTAAATCCAAACGGTAATCTTGGAGATAGCAAATTGTCGTCTGTATATCCTTCTGTTGCTAAATCAGTTTTTTTAACTAATGATGGATCAACATTAACTGGTATTTCAATTGTTGGATTAGTTGGAACAAGTGCTTGGACTTACTTAAATAGTAATAATTTTTTATTTACAAATACCTCGGTTGCAGAATCGGTTTTTGTTCGAGGTGCTGATGTTTTTGTGGCAGTAAATATTAAAGTATTAGGTTTTGAAGCGGCATCATTAAAAAAAAATGGTGTTGCTGTTAACACTGAAATTCCTAATAGTGTAATGTATTCTGTTCACGGTGATGACCAAAATATTTATGCAGTTGGTGCTATCAATCCGAATACGACAAATTCAAAAGCAACAATATGGGAAAATTACATTCCAAAACAATTATCGCAACTTTATTCTCAAGCAAACTCGGTTTTTGTTTCTGATAAAAATGTTTATGTCGCAGGTTATGAGTATGATAGCAACACAGCATATTACAAAGCTACTCTGTGGATAAACGGAAAAGTTCAAACTATATCAACCAAAGATTGTCAAGTTAAATCAGTATTTGTAACCGTAAAATAATAACAATATGAAATCAAAGATTGCTTCGCCTGTTCGCCTTTCAGGCTCGGGTCACGAACACAAGAAAAACAAACTACAAATCGTAAGTAAAAAATCAATCTTACTATTTCTAGTCTTAACAGCATTTTCCGCTAACGCTCAATTCGGAAATTTACTCAACAAAGCCAAAGAAAAATTGTCCGAAAAAAAATCAGAAGTTAAATCTGATAAAACATCAAATACCGAAAAAGCAATGTCAACCGAAAGTTTAAGTAACGAAACAGTTTTTGAATTTCCATATCAAGGTTCTGATTATTCTTCGGTTACAACTGGAGCACTTTCGCAACTAATCGCTAATAAAAGATCATACAGTCCATATGACTATATGCGAAAACAAGGCGAAACTGGAATTGTACATTTTGCAAAAGATTATCCGGAACTTAAACCAGTAATTCAGCATTATGAAAACAACCTTAAAATAGAGTTTTTCGAAGCGTTGCCCAATTCTGGTAAAGAAACTTTCACGAATTCATTTTCTAGTAAAAGTCATATTTATGCTCGAATAACGGCACTTTCTGGAACTATAAAAGATGTTTTTAAGCTAGATGACAAAAATCCATATATCGAAATGAAAATGGTTTTATATAACGATGAAAATAAAACAATGCATTTTGGCAATGGCAACAATCCAACCTATATTGCATTGTCATTAGAACAAGCCATTCTAAAATCTTTGGATATTGACATTATGCCACACACAATGAAATATTCTATTTACAAAGGCATTTCAGGCGATGCGATTTATTATTCACCATTTCCTAATATGCATTATCAAAATAATTTTCCTAGAAACGGAGCATTTAAAGTTGGCGTTTTCTTAAACAGTAAAACCAAAGACGATTGGGGAAAAGTGCAAGAAGGCGACGGAATTGTTTATGCCAATACATTCGATTATGATTTTTCTGCCAAAGATGTGGCAACAATTATGAACGAACAACAAGCTGTTTTTGAGGCCAACAAAAACGGAATTAGAACCACCAAAAAAGATTTACCAGAAGAATGGAAATTAAAATCAAACCCAATTACTATGGGTATGACGCAGCTTCAAATTACTAATTTATATTTAAATAAATACGAAGGTGGCGAATCAACTTTAAAGGTTACAAAGTTTTTTGCGCATTCATCGTCTGGTGGTTGGTCAATTCATAAAAACGAATACGGAATTCCATTATACAGATATTCCAATCAATTTTATACCTTTTTTGTAAAAAACGTTAAAACAAACGATTGTTACTTTCAACGATTTAGTATGCGACAAGAGTATAATGGTGCTGGTACTTATGGCACCACAAAAGGCGATATATCCTACGACGTGAATTTTACAGATTGCGATAAAATGAAATAAAATAAAATCTTTAAAATTGGGTTAGAATTTTGTTAGTACCTATTCTTAAAACATTTTTTAGATTTTTATTCCGAAAAAGGTTTGGCAATTGTCAAACCTTTTTTTTTTAAAAAAATTCAACTTTCGATAAAAATATGCAGTAATTTCCCCCTTTGGGGGTTAGGGGGCTTTAAACAAATCCTCCATTCCTGGAATCATTGGCATATCGACTTTTGCGACAGCATCGAGTTCGGTTTGGTTTACATTCATTGCTTTGGCAATTGCTTTGTTAATAACCAAAATCAAATAATCTTCGAGTTGTTCTTTGTCTTCTAAAAGTGCATCGTCAACCGAAATACTTTTAACATACGAATTGGCTGTTAATGTTACTTTTAATAATCCGTCGCTACTTTGTTCATCAATTAAAACAGTGTCTAAACGTTTTTTTGTTTCTTCTATTTTGCGTTGGGTTTCTTGCATTTTACCCATCATTCCCATTAAATCCATTTTGAATATTTTTTTTGTAAAATTAATTAAAAATTCAGAATTAAAAATTAAAAATGAAGGTTATTCTGAAATGATTTAAAATTTCATTTTGTATAATTTGCGAAAATTTGTGAAATTTGTAGTAAAAAAAAATATTACTTTTACATTTCTAACAAAAAACCGAAAATGTCCAAAAACCCAATAGCTCCAATTGCCAAAATAATTCCAAAAAAACTCAAAAAACACAATGATATTCGAATCGATAATTACTATTGGTTAAACGACCGAGAAAATCCAGAAGTTATAGATTATCTGAATAAAGAAAACGAATATTATAATGAAATGACTTCGCACACGAAAGATTTTCAGAAAGAATTATTCGAAGAAATGAAAGCCAGAATTAAAGAAGATGATGAATCTGTTCCTTATTTCTACAACGAATATTTCTACATCACTCGATTCGAAAAAGGGCAAGATTACCCAATTTATTCAAGAAAAAAAATGTCGCTCACGGCAAATGAGGAAATCCTCTTTGATTGTAATTTACTTGCCAAAGACAAACCATTTTTTCAATTGGGCGGTTTAAGTGTTTCGCCAGACAATAAAATGGCAATTTTTAGTTATGATATTGTAGGTCGAAGAATTTATACCATTCAAATTAAAAATTTAGAAACTAACGAAATTCTCCCTGATTTAATAGAAAATGTTACAGGTTCGGCAGTTTGGGCCAATGACAATCACACGATTTTTTATTCCAATCAAGATGATACTACTTTGCGATCAGACAAAATTTTCAAACACAAACTAGGTCAAAATCAAACCGATAATGAGTTAATTTATTTCGAAAAAGACGAAACATTTTCGGTAGAAATCGCAAAATCTAAATCGAATAAATTTTTAGCAATCGAATCTGGAAGCACATTAACAACCGAATATCAGATACTTGAAGCCGATAATCCTGATGGAAATTTCAGAATGTTCCAAAAACGAATTCGTGGTTTAGAATACAGCATTAATCACTACGTAGACAGTTTTTTTATTTTGACCAATGCTGACAAAGCTGATAATTTTAAGTTGATGAAAACCAATGAAAACAAAACTTCGAGAAAAAATTGGGTTGAGGTAATTGCACATCGTGAAGACGTTTTACTTGAAGATATAGAAATTTTTAAAGACTATTTGGTTGTTGAAGAACGTAAAAATGGATTAGTTGGTATGAGAATTATGCCAAACAACGGAGAACAAGAATATTATTTACCATTCGACTCAGAGACTTATTCGGCTTTCACAGGTTCAAATGTAGATTTTGATACTGATATTTTACGCTATTCTTACCAATCATTAGCAACGCCCAATTCGGTTATCGATTTTAATATGAAAACCAAAGTAAAAGAAATCAAGAAAGAACAACAAGTACTAGGCAATAAATTTGATAAAAATCATTACAAAGAAGAACGAGTTTGGGCAACCGCCAATGATGGAATAAAAGTGCCTATTTCGTTAATCTATAAAAAAGATTTGCGAAAAAATGGATTAAATCCTTTATTGCAATACGCCTACGGAAGTTATGGATATTCAATGGATTGTAGTTTTTCGTCAACCAGATTATCGTTGCTTGATCGTGGATTTATATTTGCAATAGCGCACATTCGTGGTGGCGAAGATTTGGGTAGAAATTGGTACGAAACCGGAAAATTATTAACCAAGAAGAATACATTTACAGATTTTATAGATTGTTCTAAATTCTTGATTCAAGAAAAATATACTTCTGCGAATCATTTATATGCAGAAGGTGGATCGGCTGGCGGATTATTAATGGGCGCAATCGCTAATTTGAATTCAGAACTTTACAACGGAATTATTGCACAAGTAGCTTTTGTTGATGTAGTAACGACAATGCTTGACGATTCTATTCCGCTAACCACTGGCGAATATGACGAATGGGGAAATCCAAACAAAAAAGAATTCTATCATTACATGTTGTCTTACTCGCCATATGATAATGTAAAATCGCAAAATTATCCTAATATGTATATTTCTACAGGATTGCACGATTCGCAAGTACAATATTGGGAACCAGCGAAATGGGTTGCAAAATTACGAACTTTAAAAACAGATAATAACCAACTTTTTTTAGATACTAATATGGATGCAGGTCACGGTGGTGCATCAGGAAGGTTCGAAGCATTGAAAGAATTAGCCAAAGAATTTGTTTTTTTATTAGATTTAGAAGGAATTAAAAAATAATTATTTCATAAAATTAATAATCTCCTTTATTACGTTTTCATTACCCAAAATTTTTCGATGTCCTAAACCTTTAGTTAATAATAGTTTTCCTTGCGCAACTTTGGGATTGAAATATTTTGCAATCTCTAGAGCATTAGCAACTGGAATTTCATCATCGTTTTCATCATGAATTACCAAAACTGGAATTTCGATTTTGTGAATATTATAATATGACGAAAGTTCATTCATTTTTTTATTATATTTTTTTTCAAAATAAATCCTGAGCAAATCAACTTGTTCGGGTTTCATTTTAAATTTATCAATAAAATTAATAAAAATATCTAAAACAACATTTGCAGAACCAATTGTAACAATTTTATTGGTTTTTAAACCATTATTTAAAGCATTCAATAAAGCCATTCCACCAAGTGAATGACCAATAACCGAGTCAAATGGACCAAATTTTCTATCAATTTCCAAAATCGATTCAATAAATTCGACCATAATAGTATTTTTGCTTTTTGATTTTCCGTGCGCTGGTGCATCAAAACTGATGGTCGAGTAATCATTTTTCAATAACTCGTCGGCAATTTTATAAAGTTGCGTGCCACGACCAGACCAACCGTGAACCAGCAATATTTTTTTAGAACTTTTTCCATATTCGTAAACAACAACTTTTTTATTAATAGAAGGAATATTCAATTCACTTTGAACCGAATTTTTGTCCATTTCGAATTCTCGATTCGGAATTTTATGTTTTGTTGGAGTTGTAAATAATTTGGCAGCAAATCTTGTAGCCAATTTTGTTGAAATAAATTCAAAGAAATGACCAGTTATAATAATAAATTTTGGAATTTCGGTTGATTTGGGTTTAGTTGAAATATTTTTAGACATTTTTCTATATATTGGGTGCAAGTTAGATTATTTATTTTTTTTATTAAATTTCGCATTCTTAATTAAAACTTAAAAATGCAGCATCAAACTAGAATCGTAATCGAAAATATGTTGTCTCAACTTGACAATGGTGGGTTTTTTATAAAAAATAATTATTGGGCAAAAAGTGAATGTTTCAGCAGATATTCTTGCAGACGCAAACGATGTGATGGAACCCGTCGTGCAATTCAAATACGAAAAAGATAAAAAATTTAGTGAAGTTAGAAAGTACAAACAAACAAACGATATTTATGATGCCACTTTTCAAGTCGAAAAAAAAGATTATTATACTTATTTTGTTGTAGTTCGGATTGATTATGCTTTAAATTGGAAAATATTGAAATTGGTAAAAAAATTCAAGACAACCAACACGTAAAATCCGAATTGTTTGAAGGTGTCGAATATTTAAAACCATTATTAAAAAGAGTTTCATCATCAGATTTTTTTTTTTTAGAAATTTTAATTAAATCATTTGCAGACGAAAAAAAATATGTTGTTGCCATAAAAGAAGCAGTTTCAAGTAAATTAACAGCAATTTTCACAAATTATTCAGAGAAACTTTTAGCCAATAAATTAGCCGATTTACAAGTTTATGTAGATATAAAAAAAGTCTTATTCATTGCTTGGTATGAGCTTTTTCTGGGTTCATCTAAAGGAACTCATGAACACGACACTTTAAAAGATTGCGAAGCTTTGTTGCCACGAGTTGCCAAAATGAGTTTTGATACTTTGTATTTTCCACCAGTTTACCCAATCGGAGAAGTAAATAGAAAAGGAATCAACAACGCAACCGATGCAAAATCTGGAATATTTGGTTCGCCGTGGGAAATTGGTTCGCAATGTGTTTTGTTGGAGTTTTCCTGAAAACTTATACAGATGTTGTCCAAGCAGGCAACCTAAATATTGGCTACAAAAATGAAATCGATTTTTTCTTAAAATATTATATACTCAAAAAAGCAGTTTACGAATTAGGACATAAGTTGAATTCGTGACCATGTTGGGCGTTAATTCCGTTGACAGGAATTTCGAGTATTATGGAGTATTAATTTTTTTTTGAAGCTATTTCCCGCTTTCATTCCTCTCGTCCCTTAAGACGAGATTCCCTTCAATAGGCGCTAAATCACTAGCTTTCAAAAGAAATTTTATTTTTAAAATGAAATTCAATTTTTAAAATTTTACATTTGTATATATAAAAGTAATTATGACAACAATCACAATTAACGGAAAATCAAAAGCAGCTAAAAAATTATTAGATTTAATCAAAATTCTGGCGTTAAAAAATAATTGAATTAGCGTTGAAAATGATAATGATTCACAAGATGAAATTGTTGCACACAATATTAAAGGTTATCCAATTTCAAAAGACAAATATATAAGTTAATAGATGAAGCAGATAAAAGAATATCAAAAGGGATTTATACATCTTCCGATAATTTAGATGAAGAAATTAAAACTTAGAAATGATTTTTTATTCAAAAAAAAAATAGGATAACGATGCAAAAGCTGATTTGAAATCGATTTTTGAGTATATAAAACTAGATTCTTTATAAAATGAAAAAAAAGTTATAAAAGAAATTGTTTTTCGAATTTTAAATCTGTAAAATTTGTCGAACAATATCAGGTTGATGAATTTCTTGGTGAACCTTTTAGAAGAATGATTGTTAGCCATTATAAAATTGTTTATAAAATTCATTCAGAAACCGAAATAAGAATTTTAAATTTTTGACACAAGACAAAATCAAATAAAATTAAGAAAATAGCACTTTAAATATGAACCAAGTACAACCACATTCTCTATTAACTGACTTTGACATAAATCTTTTCAAAGCAGGAAAACATTTTCGATTACACGAAAAACTAGGTGCACACATTCTGGATGTAGATGGTGTAAAAGGCGTTTATTTTGCAGTTTGGGCACCATCTGCCAAAGCTGTCGATGTTATTGGCGATTTTAATTATTGGGTCGAAAGCGAACACAAACTCAACGTTCGTTGGGACGAATCGGGCATTTGGGAAGGATTTATTCCGGGTGTTCAAAAAGGTTCGACTTATAAATATTTGATAACATCAAATAATCATAATATAAAAACCGAAAAAGCCGATCCATTTGCCAAATTGTGCGAACATCCGCCGATGACAGCATCGATTGTTTGGGATTTAGATTATAAATGGAAAGACAATTCGTGGATGAAATCCCGAAAAGACCATAATGGATTAGACAAACCTTATTCGGTTTACGAAGTACATTTGGGTTCCTGGAAACGAAATGCCGAAGGAAATTTCTTAACTTATCTAGAATTTTCCGAAGAATTGGTTCGTTACGTAAAAGAAACTGGTTTCACGCACGTTGAGTTTATGCCAATCATGGAATATCCTTATGATCCATCTTGGGGCTATCAATTGGTTGGCTATTTTGCTCCAACTTCACGATTCGGGAAACCGCAAGATTTTATGGTGCTGGTCGATAAATTGCACCAAGCAGGAATTGGTGTAATTCTGGATTGGGTACCATCTCATTTTCCTGACGATGCACACGGTTTAGGATTTTTCGATGGTTCCAATTTATTTGAACATCCTGATAGAAAAAAAGGGTATCACCCAGATTGGAAAAGTTTAGTTTTCAATTATGGTCGCAACGAAGTTAGATCTTTCTTGATTTCGAATGCCATTTTTTGGTTACAAAATTACCACGCAGATGGACTTCGTGTCGATGCTGTCGCATCAATGTTATATCTTGATTATTCAAGAAATGATGGCGAATGGGAGCCAAATATATATGGTGGTAACGAAAATTTAGACACCATTAGTTTCTTGAAAGAATTCAACGAAGCAGTTTATTCTAATTTCGAAGGCGTTCAAACAATTGCCGAAGAAAGCACCAGTTTTCCGATGGTTTCTAGACCAACATCTATCGGAGGACTGGGTTTCGGAATGAAATGGATGATGGGTTGGATGCACGACACTCTGCAATATTTCCAAAAAGAACCAGTTTATAGAAAATACCATCAAAACGATTTGACATTTTCGATGACTTATGCATTTACAGAGAATTTTATGTTGCCTTTGTCACACGATGAGGTTGTTTATGGAAAAAAATCAATTGCCAATAAAATGCCAGGCGACGAATGGCAGAAATTTGCCAATTTACGCTTGCTTTACGGTTATATGTTCACGCATCCAGGTGCTAAATTATTGTTTCAAGGTGCAGAATTTGGGCAATCTCGTGAATGGAATTTCGAAGCCAGTCTTGATTGGCATTTATTAGAATTTGGTTATCATAAAGGCATAAAATCCGTAATTACTGACTTGAATGCATTGTATAAAACTTATCCAGCATTTTACGAAAAACAATTCAACGCCGATGGTTTCGAATGGATTAATTATTCAGACCATCAAAATGCTGTAATGTCATACATTCGTAACGGCAATAATCCAAAAGATTCTGTTGTGGTTGTTTGTAATTTCACGCCTGTTGTTCAAGGAAATTACAGAATTGGTGTGTCAAGAAAAGGTAAATTAACCGAAATCTTCAATTCTGATAATGTCAAATACGCTGGAAGTGGCGTTTCGAATGTTAAACCAATAAAAATTGATGCAGAACCTTGGAATGCAAGAGCTTTTTCAGCTGAATTGATTTTGCCACCATTATCGGTTGTGGTTTTTAAAATGAG
>JAYVBR010000545.1:0-2205 GCA_043750395.1 Bacteroidota bacterium
CATAAATCGAGCAACTTATGTGATTTCTCCTATCGTCGAAATGACAAAATGCTATCGAAATTATGAAAACCCACAACTTTCTAAAACATAACCAAAAAATTTAATGTTTTTTAAAATAAAAATCAGCATTGTAGATCACTAGTTGCATCTTGACTGCGCTCGTTGAGACAAAATTAAATTAAATAAAAAAATTTCGGGGTTTTCTTTGAAGAATAAACCATCAAAGAAAACCCCGAAAAATATAAATGATTTATTGAAATCTAATCTTTAGATAAATATTTAGTACAAGGACAATTACTAAGACCTTGAAAAAAGTCAAATCCTAGTGTCACAACGTGAGTTCCTGAATTAGAAGTTATTAGTTCGTTAGTCGTTATTAAATAAGAATAACCAAGAAAGAAACCTTGCTTTTTTATTCCAGCCATTGGACCAATATTTAGTGGTTTTCCAAGTTGATCGTTCAAGAATCTATATGATATTCCAGCCCAATAATAATCGTCTTCTTGATTAAATTGTCTGAATTTTAAATTAATATCAGTAGTAGATCTGCCATCTGATTGATAATATTGATAAAACGCCGATGGTTCTATTTCGAACTTGTTGTCGTTTTCACCTTGAAAAACATATCCAGTATAAACTTGATAATTTCTTAAAAGTTTTGGTTCTAAACCTTTATATTTAATAGTATTTTTATCTAAAATATTCGATGCACTTAAACTTAAAAAATAAGCTTTATTTCTGTAAAGTAATCCTAAATCGAAATTGTTATTGGCATTAAATCTATCATTAACAATACTTGGATCAAAAATTGATTTGTCGAATTGATCGACATCAATTCTAAAACTATTAAAGTTATAAGATATACCAAACGACAAAAACTGGTTGGAATAATAATCTAAAATAATGTGTTGAGCAAACGAAAATTTAGCTCCTGTTTGTCTAGTAAAACCATTTCTATCTGTATAAAATGTAGCTCCGATTCCTGATCGATCTGCAATTCTCATATCAGCAAATACCGATGCGTTGTCTGGTGCATTTTTTATTCCGACCCATTGGGTCAAACCATTTACTCTTACTCGGACATTATCGCCAATTCCTGCATAAGTTGGAGCAATTACAAAAGGATTGTCAGCCAAATATTGAGTGAAAGTTGGCAAATTTAACTCTTGACTGTAATTTTGGGTTACAATCAAGAGCAAAATTGTTAATATAAATTGTTTCATCGAACTTGTTTTTGTTTTAGATAGCATTTTTCTGTTTTTTTAATGTTATCTGTAAAGTGAGAAGTTACCAACATATTCTTTGCTATCATCGGCTCCGTCTGGTTTAACAAGATACCAATAATCTCCAGAAGGCAATTCTTGTCCATCGTATTTACCGTCCCAAATTTGTCCTTCGTTAAAAGTGCCTATTTTTCTTCCGAATCTATCAAAAACATAGAAAATTAAGTTCTTGTAATTATAAGTGTTTTGTGGCGACCAACCATCGTTATTTCCATCTCCATCTGGTGAGAAGAAGTTAGGAATAAAAATGTCAATAAAAGTAAATGTTTTCGAAACTGTTAGTGTACAACCAGCTTTATCGGTTACAGTTACAAAATATTTATCTGTTTGAGGGAATAAATAACTTGCTGTTGTTCCGGTATTCACTCCATTAAAGTCGTGATTGTAAGGAGCTGTTCCACCAGTTGTTATTGCTATTATCTCATTAAGATTTCCGTTGGTCAATGTTACTGCAAGTGGATCGATAAATCGTACGTTAATGTTGTTGATACGTTTAATACAAGTACTTGTTCTAACAGGACTTGTGTAAGATACTTCGTTTTTAACATCAATAAAGTGTACTCCTGGCGCCACATTCGGGAAAATTGGACTTGATTGATAAACACCGCCATCTAGCGAATAAGTTTGAACATTTCCGGAACCAGCTACTAGTAAAGCAGGATTTATTGAAACAATTACGTTGTTGGTGTCATTTTTAGGATTTGGACAAAGGTATTTCACATCTGCGCTTCCATTAATAGTTACTGATGGATCTAAATTAATTGGAATTGTTAAATCGCAATCATTTTTATCCAATACTACAACGTTATGCGAACCGCCAGTTAGACCGGTTACTACAAATGTATTTGCATCAGGACTGGTTGCTGTAAAAGTAGTACTTCCGTCAACTGTAACAATTCTGTATGGTGCAGTACCTGTTCCT
>JAYVBR010000546.1:0-2205 GCA_043750395.1 Bacteroidota bacterium
TTTTCTGTTTTTTTTGGCGCACACCATTCTAGTTAGTACACTAGTAGTCCCGCTTTACGCTATATCTTCTTGTTTTTTTTTTAGAAAAAAACAAAAAGGATACCGCTTCAATCGGGGCGAATTTAGACTTACAGACTTCTCAAGACACAGGATAAAGACAAAACCGTAACCTACAGATCATAAATCCATTTTTCGGAATTGCAATCGGCTCGGTTTAATCGGAGTTTATATGACTTTTTTTAGTACATGACAAAAAATAAAAAACGATTAAATTTTATCAAATATAAGTGTTAAAATATTAGTATATTAAACTGATATTCAGTACATTAGAAGATTATTACCACATAATTTTTCTTATGATGAATACCAGTTTTGAGTGCAAATATACAAGGTTAATTTCGGTTTTGCAAGAGCATTTGAAAGGCGAAATAAATTTAGCTAGGGTTAAGTATATATGCTTATTTATCGTTGCTTTATGCAAAGTAAAGACAATTAATTATGACAGATTAGCCTCTGGTTTTGAGGTTAAAGCCAATAAAAATAGCTCGTACAGAAGGATTCAAAGGTTTATGTCGGAGTTTGACCTGCCTATGGAAATTGTTTCTAAACTGATATTCAAACTGTTACCCCAAAAAGATGATTTGACCTTGGTTATGGACAGAACCAATTGGAAATTTGGCTCAAAAAACATCAATATTCTAATGCTTGGAGTTAGTTATAAAAACGTTGCTTTTCCATTGATGTTCAAAATGTTAGACAAACAAGGGAACTCAAATACAGATGAAAGAATTGAGTTATTAAAAAAATATATCGATTGGTTTGGTCGAAAAACCATTAATTGTATTTTAGCAGACAGAGAATTTATTGGAGAAAAATGGCTCGAGTTTTTAAATGATCATAAAATTGGATATCATATTCGAATAAGAAATAATTTTAAGGTTTATTCTTATCAAAAACAAAAACAAATTCCTGCATTTTGGTTTTTTAATAATTTGAAATTGGGGCAGTTAAGACATTATCATAAAATAGTTAGACTCAACGGACAAGATTGTTATCTCTCTGGTTCTAAATCAATTGACAGAGAAGGAAAACAAGAATTTTTAATAATAGTATCGTTCAATAAACCAGAACAGGCAATGATTTGTTACAAAAAAAGATGGCAAATTGAAACCTTATTTAGAGGTTTAAAGAGCAGTGGATTTAATATAGAACATACACACGTTACCGATTTGAAAAGATTAGAAAGACTGTTTTTATTGACTATAATAGCATTTGTTTGGTGTTATAAAATTGGGGATTATATTGACCAAGAAATAAAAGAAATTGTAATCAAAAAACACGGGCGAAAAGCAATCAGTGTTTTTAAATATGGATTAGATTACTTATCAAGATTTTTGATTACAGGATTTAACACACTGGGAATCAATATATTTAAATTTTTGTCGTGTACTTAACAGAATTATACAAATTAAAGAATTTTGATTGGGGCGGAGATTATCAAAATTCATTAGACAAATATTTGGTAAGCAGATATGTAAAAGTTCAAAATCCTTCATATGAAAATTTACTTTCTAAATTTGAAACTGAAATAAGTTTAGCTGTTCAAGGTTATGTTTTAAATAGTTGGTATAACCATTGGAGTAGTATTTTAATTGAACATATTTTTAAATCTCATTCAGAAGTTTTGCCAACTGTTGGACAAATTAAAAGTGTCGATTTCTTCATTAATGATGTTCCATTTGATTTGAAAGTTACGTATTTGCCAGCAGAATATATAAAAACCAAACGCAAGGAAAAAGGACTACCAGTTGAAATAACTTATCTAAAAAAGAAAGCAACAGAAGCAAATATTGTTTTTGATAGAAAAGCAAAGCCTTCAGATATTTTCTATGAAATAGTTGAGAAAATGAAAGATAAAAATGATGCTTTTTGTTTGGAAGTTCTCAAAACCTTAAAAGATGAAAAATTAAAAATTTTACAAGAGGTACAAAATGAACCTAAAATATTAGCAACTTGGCTTTATGAAAATCAAGGTGAAATGCGTTTTGGTTCTGAAAATCGATTGTTTCTTGTTCTAGTTGACACAGAAGACTTTACAAACTCGTGGAGATTGAAACGAAATATTGATCTTTTAAAACCAACAATTTTGTCATATTTAGACAACTTCAAAACGAAAAAAATTGAAGATCTAAAAATAGAATTTGA